>JAILIQ010000099.1 GCA_024695205.1 Lachnospiraceae bacterium | reverse complement strand
ATCGCGGCATGAAGGTGCAGCCCGCGAATATCGTGATAGGCTCCGGTGCCGAATACCTCTACGGAATGCTTGTACAGCTGTTCGGAAGAGATAAGGTATACGGGATCGAGTATCCTTCGTATGAGAAGATCGAGCAGGTATATATCTCGAACGGAGCCTCAACAGAGCATCTGGCAATGGCGGAGGACGGTATTAACTCGGCTGCGCTGACAGCCAGCAGGGCAAATATACTGCATGTATCGCCGTATCATTCGTATCCGACGGGTATCACCGCATCCGCGAGCAAACGCTATGAATACCTGTCCTGGGCGGGCAGCAGGGAAGGATACCTGATCGAAGACGACTTTGATTCGGAGTTCGCTTTCTTAAGGAAACCCATTGAACCTATGTATTCAATGGATACAAACGGAAGAGTGGTCTATCTTAATACATTTTCGAAGAGCCTTGCACCTTCGATCCGAGTGGCATATATGGTATTGCCGGACAGGCTGATGGAGAGTTACTCAAAAACGCTTGGATTCTATTCCTGTACCGTGCCCGTCTATGACCAGTACGTTCTGGCCGAATACATTGCCAGCGGTGCTTTTGAGAGGCATCTGAACCGGATAAGGAGAAGGATATACAGGCTTTCTTAATTTATGGATACCCTGCCGGCGATTATTTCCTTGTAATCGGCAAGATTCTTGCGAAGAAGTACGGGAATGTTCAGCTCATAAGGACATCTCTTAAGACATGCGCCGCAGTTGATACAGTCTTCGATCTTCAGCATTCTGGCCTGCCATTCGGGAGAAAGGTAGCCTTCCGAAGGAGAACGCCTTATCAGCTGTGACATGCGTGCGCAGTTGTTGATCTCGATGCCTACGGTGCAGGGAGCGCAGTAACCGCAGCCTCGACAGAAATCGCCGAGCAGCTCCTTGCGGTCATTTTCGATAAATGTACGGAGTTCGTCCGTCATTGAGATATCCCGGTCAAAGAACGAAAGCCATTGATCGAGTTCGGCTTCGCGCTGTATTCCCCAGATCGGAAGCACGTTGTACTCACTCATGAACGCCATGCAGGCATCACAGTTTGTAAGCAGTCCGCCTGACAGGCCCTTCATCGCGATAAAGCCCATTCCTGCCTGTTCGCAGGCCTTTACAAGATTGATATCACGGTCTGTGGCAAGATAGGAGAAAGGAAACTGTAAAGTCTCATAAAGACCGCTTTCCACGATCTCCTCGGCAACACCGATCTTATGCGCGGTGATGCCGATATGACGGATCTTGCCCTCTTCTCTGGCTTTGAGCATTTCCTCATACATTCCCGTGCCGTCGCCGGGTTTATAGCACTGCTTCACGCAATGGAACTGGTAAATATCGAGATAGTCGGTACGAAGGTTTTTAAGCGTCGTCTCAAGATCTTTTCTGAAGCCTTCGGGCGTTGTGGAGGCTGTTTTGGAAGCAATACGGATCTTATCGCGCATGCCCGCGAATGCTTCTCCCAATTTGACTTCACTGTCCGTATAAGCCCTTGCCGTATCAAAGAAGGTCATGCCTCCTTCGTAAGCACGGTGCAGAAGCTTTACGGCAGCTTCTGTCGAAATACGCTGGATCGGAAGTGCACCGAAGGCGTTCTGCGGGGATGTGATGCCTGTTTTTCCGAGAGTGATCGTTTTCATAAGAGACCTCCTTGTTCAAAAAATGTTATTATCTTTCAAGCAGATATCCGTTGATATTCAGATAATCCAGTGTATCCGAATCCGGGATATAATTTGCGCTGAAACGCGTAACCTTAAGATCATGATGCTCGTCAAGTCTTATGATCTCATATTCGCTCAGATCAAAAGAAAAATGTGATGAAGAGTCTGCCAGCTTCCTGCCGTAATCTTTAATGTCCCTTATGAATCCCGAAAGATCGGCATTATATACCTGCTTTCCTTCAACCTCAAGTATATAGCGATGCCCCTCGGGATCGGAATCAAATCCTTCTACAGGGATCAGCTTCTTATATTCCGAAACATCGAGCTCGGGGATAGTGGCGTTACCGTTCAGGTAATACTCCTGTCTTACCCGGTAGTTGTAATCGCTGTAGCAGGAATTAAGAATATCCCTTTCTGTTTCGGTATACAATTTCTCGACCGCTTCATCTCCGCGGTATCCGCAGTCACGTATGAGGGTGTGATAGGCGGAACCTGCCATCTTGCCCTGTTCGGACACTTTAAGAGCTTCATTTACGGTGATTCCCGAAAGACGGCGGATCTGGGAGCGTACACAGACAGACGCATAATTTACGAACGGCACGATAAGTACCGTGACAACCGTCAGGGCCGCCACCCAGATGATAAGGGATACAGTGTCCTTTTTGAATTTCCACTGTATGAAATACAGCACCATATAGATCAGCTCGAAGATGACAAGCACTACTCCGAAATATCTTGAGGGAGTAAAACCGTAGTCACCTATACGGAGCAGGACGCTCCAGGCCTGCAGCAGAATGCAGGGAATAAAGACAAAGGGAAGTATTTTCGCGATCCTGCTGAAGATATTATCCTCCTCTGTTCCGCAGGCAAGAGTCCATATCACCATTCCGGAGACAAAAAGACTTGTGATGATCTCAAATACCGAGTTGGACGGTATCGAGCCGGTGACAAATACTTTGATGATATAGATATAGATTATGGCCATAGCCAGTATCAGCATGGGTTCAAGTACATATAAGACAACGATCCTGGCAAACTTTCCGACATCGTCTTTTGCACCCGACAGGACCAGGAGCAAAGCAGGAACATAGATGCCTCCCGCAAGAAAGAGCTCAACTCTTCCGAGAAAAGCATGTGTATCGAAGATAAGCGTATCAAAGATGAGGATGATGATCGCCAGACCGCCCGCAAAAAGCCCGTAAACAACAGTGGTCCTGACGATACCCACAAATGCTTTCAAACAGAAGGTTTCAAACTTTTCATTCTGGCGGCGGTACATGTGGTATATCGAGGCCAGGATAAGACATGCAAAACAGGATCCGTAAATGCAGGCTGTGATCTCCTGTACTTTGTCGATTTTGGCACCAAAGAGCAGATCGTCCTCATAAGAGGCCAGATAAACCAGAAATGCCGAAACGGGAACGGCAACGGCATATCCGATGATCCTGAATTTCGTTTTTTCTTTAAAATGTTCCTCAAAAAACAGTGCCTGAACGGAAAAAGCCCCAAGGAACAGGATGACTTTTTCGCAGAGATCCGTGTTGAAATCACAGTCGATGATAACAGCTCCTATCGCGGCTATCACCACGATGCAGCCAAGGGTTACGGGATAATCCCGGAATACATTTCCGATCTTAAGTATCAGATTTTTAAGTTTTTCTTTCATAGCCGGATCACCTTTTCCTATTTTGGGCCCCGTTCTTTCTCTTTGACTTTTGGGCCCCGTTAAAGTAAACTTTATCTGTAATATAGCACATTTTACAGGACTTATGCAAGGTAAATCGCATCCCCTCCCCATTCGGCGATCGGGAGACTGTCCGAAGATCAGCCGCACAGGAGGCTGTCCTGCGGGGGTGGGATTACAGCCCGGCGGTTTTCACAGTGCAACCGTGTGAGGCCGGGGAACGTAACTATAATGATCATATGCAGGAAGGGAGAGATCAGTATCATGACAAAAGTAAGCGACCCGATCAGGATCAACCGGACAGTAGTAAAGAACAGGATCACATTTGCGCCGACGGTAAAATTCGACTATGCCGGACCGGACGGAAAGGTGACGCAAAAACATATCGAACACTACAAAGAGAGGGCGGAGCACAACTGCGGCCTGATCTGCGTTGAAGCCACGGCGGTCACTCCCGACGGAAGATTCGGACCTAACCATCTCGGACTGTGGGAAGATCAGCAGATCGACGGTCACAGGGTGATCGTGGAAAACGGCCACAAAAACAATACCGTAATGCTCATACAGCTCAATCACACGGGGATCGTATCAAATCCCGAATGCGGGCCGTCAATAGGCCCCTCGGAGGTGGAAACACGGCAAGGCGCAAGGTCGAGAGCCATGACTGTTGAGGAGATCCACAGGATGCAGGATCATTATGCCGCTGCGGCTCTTCGCGCCCGTGAGGCAGGTTATGACGGGATCCAGCTGCATGGATGCCATGGATATCTGATAAACCAGTTCCTGAACGAGACGACAAACTTAAGAACCGACGAATATGGCGGGAGTGCCGAAAACAGGGCAAGATTTGCCGCCGAGATCATACGCGGGATCAGGAAGAGCTGCGGAGAGGACTTTATTATTTCGGTAAGGACGGTCGGCGCAGATCCCGATCTTAAGAGTGCGATCGCGGTCGCCGAAGAATATGTAAAAGCCGGATGCGATTATCTGCAGGTCTCGCACGGATACGGCGCATCCGATCCCACGCTTGCGATCGGGGGAGTGCCTTTCGGTCTTATCTGTTCTCTCGGAGTGCATTTTCATGAGCATTTTGCGGGCAGAGTGCCGGTATCCTGCGTGAACGGTATTTTCGAACCGTCAACGGTAAGATATCTGATCGAAAATGATCTTACGGATACGGTTGACCTTGCCAGAGCGATCCTTGCGGATCCTGCATTTCCGGAGGCGGTGCTTTCGGATTCGCCGTATGTCCGCTGTTTCGAATGTCAAAGATGCCAGTACGGTCCGTTCACACAGCATAAATGCCCTGCGGAGCTTAAACGCAGGAAGGCATGACCGGAAGGGGACAAAAAAAGATAAATGAACAACAAAAAACTGTCGATCGTAATTATAGTTGCGCTCGTGCTGCTGGCCGGTGCGGGCGGATTCATTTTCGGAAAACTGTCTGCCGGCCCCAAAGCGCCTGCGGATGAAGCAGGTGTTTCAGTTACCGGATCCGCAAATGAAAACACATCTTCAAACGGATCATCAAACGGATCTTCGAACGGATCGGGGACAGAGGGGATTACTGATTCTACAGCTGTCTCATCGGCTGACGTGCCGGAAATACAGACGGGAACACCTGCCGCAGATCCCGGAGAGACCAAAGCAGGGGAAGCAGGTACAAATGAGACAGATAACCCCGGTAGAGCGGCAGGTAAGGATAGTTCGCAGATTGCCGGCGGAGAGAAAACTGCTGATTCGACAGGGGATCATACAGCCGAAACAGGTGCAAATGAGACTGGTAACCCCGGAGGAACGGCAGGTACGGACGGGTCAGAGACTGCCGGTGGTGAGAAAGCAGCCGATGGAACAGGGGATCCCACAGTGACACCTACAGGAATACCCGCGGCAGATCCCACGAAGACACCGACGAAAGCTCCTGCGCCTACAGCAGTACCTGCGCCTACGGCAGTACCTACTCCGGTGCCCACAAAGGCGCCGGTTGTGGCGGAAACCGGAACTCCCTTTGAAAACCACGGAAAACTTAAAGTTAAAGGGACAAAGCTGGTTGATAAGAACAATGAAGCCTATATGCTTCGGGGGATATCGACACATGGAATCGCATGGTTTCCGGATTATGTGAATAAAGAGTCATTCAGGACTCTTCGCGACGACTGGGGCGCGAACTGTATCAGGCTTGCGATGTATACGGCGGAATATAACGGATACTGTTCGGGCGGAAATAAGGACGATCTTAAAAAGCTGGTAGCAAACGGTGTAAAATATGCGACCGAGCTTGGAATGTATGTGATCATTGACTGGCACATACTCAGCGATTCCGATCCCCGGACCAATCAGGCGGAAGCATTGAAATTCTTCGAAGAAATGTCGAAGAAATACGCCGATTCGGGAAATGTGATCTATGAGATCTGCAATGAACCAAACGGAGGGACCGGCTGGTCACAGATCAAAGACTATGCGGAAAAGGTTATCCCGGTTATCAGGAAAAATGCGCCGGACGCCATCATTGTGGTGGGAACGCCGACCTGGTCGCAGGAGGTTGATAAGCCCGCGGCCGATCCGGTCAAGGGTTATGACAATATCATGTATACGATCCATTTTTATGCGGCAACGCATAAGGATGATCTGAGAAAGCGGATGCAGAATGCCGTAAACGCAGGGATTGCATTGTTCTGTACGGAATTCGGCACCTGTGATGCCAGCGGCAGCGGAGGAAACGATTTTACCGAAGCAGGCAAATGGATCGATGCGATGGAAAATGCCGGCGTAAGCTACTGTATTTGGAATCTTTCGAATAAATCCGAGACTTCGGCATTGATCCAAAGCAGCTGTAACAAAACCTCGGGATGGAAGGAGAGCGATCTTTCCGCCTCCGGCAAATGGTACAGAAAGCTGCTCCGCAGCCTTACTTCAGGAAGCCTTGTAAGCGACGGCGACAGTAAAACCGGAGAGGAAACCGGCAATCACGGGGATGATTCACAGGGAGAAAAAACCGGCAACTCCGGGGACGGTACACAGGGAGAAGATTCCGGCAGAAACGGAGATGACTCACGTAAAGAAGGCTCTGACAGTAATACGGGTAATCGGGAAAATGATCGTGACGACAGCCAAAACAATGATCATAATGACAATAACGGCAGTCCCGACACTTTGGCACCTGCAGAAGCCCGGAAGGGGAAAATATCGGCAAGGCTGACACATACCGGCGGATGGAATGATGGGAGCAGTACATTTTATCAGTTTACGATCAATATCGAAAATACGGGAAACGATCAGATCCCGGGCTGGAAAGTAACCGTGGATCTTGGGAAGGAATATGCTCTGTCCCAGTCGTGGAACGGCGTTTATGAAGAAAAAGGTTCAAAGCTTGTTATCGGACCGGTTGACTACAATTCAACGATAGCAGCCGGACAGAAAACGGAAGCGGGCTTTATCATATCATGTACACAGACTCTGAGCAGCATCTCGATCTCGGTAAATGCGGGATCCGAGTAAGGACTGCCTGAAAGAGAGGAAGCGGATTTGATCACATACAATACAGGGATAACCGGTGATGAAATGCTGTCTGCGGCGGTAAAACACGCTGCGGATGCTTTAAGGAGAGATATTGAAAAAGCCTGCATTAAGACAGATAAAAAGGGTATTGATATATACCTGAAGAGTGACGGGAGCATTTCAGAGGAATGCTTTAAGGTGGTAAAAACAGGCGGATTGGCAGCCCCGGAAGATCCTGAAAAAACAAGCCGGAAGACAGTTGTAGTATACGCCTCCGGTGATCTGGGCTTCATTTACGGAATCTACTATATAAGCAGAACATTTCTCGGCATACAGGATCTCTGGTTCTGGAAAGGGCAGAGGATCAGTAAAGCCGAAAGTTATGAGATCCCGGACAACTTTATTTACGGATCGAAACCTTTTCGGATCAGATTTCGCGGCTGGTTTATCAATGATGAGGTTCTGTTTGACGGGTGGAGGGACCAGTGCGGTGAGAATTTTCCCTGGGAAATGGCGTTTGAGGCTCTTTTAAGGTGCGGCGGCAACATGACCATTCCCGGAACAGATATGAATGCCCACAGATACAGAAAACTGGCATCGGAGTACGGGCTGTGGATAACTCATCATCATGCCGAGCCGCTGGGAGCGGAAATGTTTGCAAGGGTGTATCCCGAGCTTGAAGCGTCATATAAAAGCCATCCCGACCTCTTCAGGGATTTATGGCGTAAGGCGATATCCGGCCAGAAGGATATGAAGGTCATTTGGAATATCGGATTCAGGGGTCAGGGCGACAGGCCTTTCTGGGCCGACGATCCGTCATATGACACGCCTGCTGCGCGGGGAAAGCTTGTAAGCGATCTGATGGCGGAGCAGATAAACATGATAAAGGAGCAGGACGAAAACTGCATTTGCTGCATGAATCTGTACGGCGAGATCATGGAGCTGTACAGGGGCGGATTTCTCGATATTCCCGCAAATGTCATTAAGATCCGGGCCGACAACGGTTACGGCAAAATGGTGACCCGCAGGCAGAACAACCACAATCCGAGGGTGCCTTCACTTCCCGCAAAAAAGGATGACAGTGCCAACGGGATCTATTATCATGCTTCCTTTTACGATCTCCAGGCAGCGGCAATGATGACCATGCTGCCCAATTCTGCGGAATTTGTCATAAATGAGCTGAACGAAGCGGTAGACAGGGGAGCCGACGATTTCTGGGTCATCAACTGTTCCCACATCAAGCCGCATACGTATTATCTGGATCTGATCGCGGGAATGTGGAGAGGCGAGTCATGTCTTTCCGGGGATCCTGCCGCGGCCGCAGATAATTTTACATCCGGTCATTGTAAAAGATATTACGGAACAGGCATAACCCCGAACCGTAAGGGATCAAGCATCCAGAAGGCTGTGTCTTATGCGGGAACCTTAATTAACGAGGAGACAGCTGTAGAAGAGATAGCGGATCTGTACAGGCACTGGCCTGAATATGCCGTAAAATACGGTCCAAATGAAGATGATCACGCCGGGGAGCAGTTCCCGAATCACGTTTCCCGAATCCTTGCCTGTGCCTTTATCCGGAACTTCTGCATGAAAGATCCCGAAAAGGCCGAAAAATGCAATGAACTCAACTGGCTGACCGGGGATGGATCTCTTAAGGATCAGAACAGCTTCTGCCTTGAACGGTTTGAGAGGGGATCGGATAACTACAAAGAGTATTTTGATAAATGCCGCGGGCTGCGGAAAAGTATTGAAAAAAGCGATATCCCGGGAGGAATGGAACTCGCAGAACAGTTTGGCAATGATCTGGTCTGTCAGGTGGAATACCTGTATTACAGCTATCTTGGAGCAGTTCATATCTGCAGGGCCTTAAGATGCTGCCTGGGAGAAGATGGTACCCGGGCTGCCGGTGTCGTGGCAGAAAAAGTTGCTGAACAGACTGCCGGCAGCGGTATCGCTGGGAAAAAAGAAGGTCTGCGGGATCGTGACTGGACAGAGGCTTTCTACGAGGCAGGACTGGCCCGAAAGGCATTTGCCGAAGGCTACTCTGTCATGCGAAGCCACGAAGAAGGGATATGGCAGGGTTTTTATAAAAATGACTGTGAGGCGGATATCAGGCAAAGCGCTTTTGTTGCGGGCAGTCTGATGTCCTACCTCAGGATCCTTGGCGACGGTCCGCATTTTTATAAATGGCAGAGACGTTTTCAAAATGATGCCGGCGGTGACAAGGTCCATCTTTTGCTTCGCCTGAAGGAACATCTTTCGGATGAAGAACTCTGGGAGATCATGGATTCCGAAAGATAAATGGATTCACTCATCCGCATCGTCAGCGGGAGCATCCGGATCGTATTCAAGGATATCGCCTGGCTGGCAGTTTAAAACCCTGCAGATCGCTTCAAGGGTAGAAAAGCGTATTGCGCTGATCTTGCCGGTCTTCATTTTGGAAAGATTCACATTGGTGACGCCGACCCTTTCCGAGAGCTCATTCAGGCTCATTTTGCGGTCGGCCATCACACGGTCAAGCCGTAATATTATTTTCCCCATATTAAAATCTCCATGCTTTAAAGTGTTTCATCGGCGCTTTTCTGAAGCTCCAGACCGTAATCGAAAATGCAGTAAACGCACCAGAAGGACAGTCCGACGATAGCGGCGATGCCGATAGAGGATGACAGGGTGATCACGGTCACGATAATGCCGGCGATCTTTATTTTGGAGAGTATTGCGGTTTTAAAAGGCGTATCGCTCTTCTCGATCTCAACAAAGACGTTTTGGAGATACATGATCACAACCAGTGTCAGAGCGCATATCACAGCTGCACAGAAGCAGTTGATGCCTGCATTTATAAAAGGATCTTCTATACCGAACATCTCAACAAAATCGAAACCTTCGACTTTCATATTGTCGGTATTTACCAGACCGTGTACCGTGACCGGTTTTCCGAATACCTCGATCCTTTTGCCATCATCGCTCCTGAAAGCCATAACAGAGATGCCGCCGACGATGCCCAGCACGATCCCGACAATGAGGATGATCTTGATAACATTGAGAACTTTGGCTGTAATGCCTGATGCTTTTTTAATATTTGCGATTTTTTTGTTTTCCATGACTGATATTCCTTTCGTTAAATAATTATCGTTTGTCGATAAATCAAATATATCACCTGTCGGAAAATATGTCAAGAACATTTTTAATGTTTTTCGATAAATTTTTAACGAGAAAATAATCTCATAGATCCGGGCATGATATAGTATAATATTTACAGGATTGGAGGTTAGACATGATCGATGACGGCGACAGAATATATATTGCGATAGATCTCAAGTCATTCTATGCTTCTGTGGAATGCGTGGCCCGCGGACGTGATCCGCTGACCACGAATCTTGTTGTTGCCGATCAGAGCCGTACCGAAAAGACGATCTGCCTGGCAGTCTCCCCGTCACTTAAATCCTACGGGATATCCGGTAGAGCAAGGCTCTTTGAGGCTGTGCAGAGGGTAAAAGAGGTCAACCGTCTCAGGAAATATGCGCTTCGCGGCAAACAGTTTTCCGGAAGGTCCGATGATTACAATCTTCTGCAGTCGGACCCGTCTCTGGAGGTTGATTTTATCAGAGCCACTCCGAGGATGGCCGAGTATATGAGGGTCAGCGGGCAGATATATTCGATATATCTGCGTGACGTAGCCTCGGAAGACATTTTTTCATACTCGGTCGACGAAGTATTTATAGATGCAACGCATTATCTGAAGCTGTATAAACTCACGCCGCATGAATTTGCGATGCGGCTGATCAAAAATGTACTTGCGGAAACGGGGATCACTGCGACTGCCGGGATTGGGACAAATATGTTTCTTGCCAAGGTGGCAATGGACGTTACGGCCAAGCATATTCCGGCTGACAGCGACGGCGTCCGTATAGCGGAGCTTGATGTGATGAGCTTCAGACGACAGCTGTGGGATCACAGGCCGATAACGGATATCTGGCGTATCGGCAGAGGGATTGCGCGGAGACTGGAGGCAATGGGTATTTATACGCTCGGGGACATCGCCCTGTGCTCGGTTCAAAATGAGGAATATCTGTACAGGGAGTTCGGAGTCAATGCCGAGCTGCTGATAAACCACGCCTGGGGCTGGGAACCGACGACCATTTCCGATGTGAAAGCATACAAGCCTGAAAATAACAGTCTCAGTTCTGGTCAGGTCCTGTCCGAGCCTTACAGTTTCGAAAAAGGCAGGCTGATCGTTCGCGAAATGACGGATCTGCTCGTACTGGATCTCGTGGAAAAAGGCGTTGTGACGGACCAGATGGTGCTGACGGTCGGCTATGATATCGAAAACATGGATAAAGATTACAAGGGCGCGGTCGAGACCGACAGATACGGGCGGAAAACCCCAAAAATGGCTCACGGTTCGATCAATCTCGGTAAATTTACTTCATCTACGAAGCTGATCATGGAAAAGGTCACGGAACTGTACGACCGTATTGTTGACAGGGAGCTTACGGTCCGCAGGATGTATGTGGTCGCCAATCATGTAAAGCCTGAGGCAGAGGCAGCGGCCGAACCCGAAGCCGTACAACTGAGTATATTTGACGATCCGGACGAGATCGAAAAGACGGAGGCAGCAGAAAAAGCCGCGGCCCAAAAAGAACGGCGTATTCAGGAAACGGCGATCGAGCTTAAAAAGAAATTCGGTAAAAATGCGATCCTCAAAGGAATGAACCTGAAAGAAGGCGCAACCGCAATAGAACGCAACAAACAGGTCGGCGGACACAAAGCGGGCGATTAAACAGATGGCCCGAATATCGGTGAAATACATGCCGGTTCGTCCGTTAGATACTCACTTTGTTCGTATCTTGGAGCCCATAAGTTTGAAAGTTTAAAAGAACTTTCAAACGACTGCATCGATGTCGAGAGCGCCATCGATGCAAGCCCGGTCGTTCGCTCAAGATCAGCTTTGCTGATCTAGCTATCTCTCGACATGAGGTTTAAATATGAAAGCCGAAGAAAAATACAAAGACATAATAAATCTGCCGCACCATGTTTCCGGGCGGCATCCGCAGCTGGGTACGGACAGCTACGCAGCACAGTTTTCACCCTTTGCCGCACTGACCGGGTATGACGGGATCGTTTCGGAAGTCGCACGTCTGACGGATGAACGCATCGGCATCGGTGAAAGTGAAGAGGATGCTTTAAACCTTAAGCTGCAGATCATCAAAGAGCATATAAAAGAAAAGCCGGAGCGGACCTTCGTTTACTTTGTGCCGGACAGCCGGAAATCCGGCGGTGAATACCGGCAGAAAACAGCCTGTGTCAAGGCGATAGACGAGGTTGAACGTACCGTCATTTTCACCGACGGTACTTCGCTGCCGCTCGATGATCTGACCGACATTATGAGCCCGGGGGACGGGGTCAGTGGCTCATTTTAAAGACAGAAAAGACCATATCATTCCGGGGGAACACATTATGAAGCATAAGAGACTTAACCGCGACGGATGGGGATTTCAGTATTATCCGTATTACCAGATGCGTATAGAAAATGAATGCTTTCAAGGACTGGCGTGCCTTATCCGGTTAACGGACGGCGAGGCCAATTACTGGGAAACGCCGAAAGCCGGGAGGATTCAGGTTACGGGAGCCGGCATGACCTGGCTTGAACTGATACCCGATGATACAGACAGGGTGCTCACGATCATATTTTTCCCGGACGGTACGCATGATACTGAGCGAAAGAATTATCCTGTTGTCGCAAATGAAAAATATCAGCCCTCGATCTGGTATGTGGATATTATCGACGGTGTTGAGTATGATGAATACGGCATTGCCACATTTATCGACAAATATCTTGATGTGATATTTACGCCGGAAGGGGATGTGAAGATCGATGACCGGGATGAGCTTGAAGCGGCATACGCCTCGGGCGAGCTGAGCGGGGAACAGTATGATGCCGCTCTTAAGGAATGCGACAGGATCCTGGCCGAATATTGCGAAGACATTCAAAAGACCGGTGAATGGTGTGCCGTGATCAGGGCGCTGGTGGAGGAAAAGATCGCTGCCGGCGAGCGGATAAAGCCATGCAGGGAAGTTAAGGACCTGCTGGAAAACAGAATTAATGAAAAGAAGGACCTGCCTGAAAACAGAATTAATGAAAAGAAGGACCTGCCTGAAAACAGAGTCAATAAAAAGAAGGAACTGCTTGATAACATAGTTAATGCAGAGGAGAAAGTCGTGAAAACAGACAGATCAGATGAGCAAACAGCGAATACAGCCTATAACGGTTCAGAACTGTCGATAAGCCTTGAGGATAACGAGTGGCCGTTTGAATACACCAGCCATGACAGGCGGATCGCAAGGGCGATCGTATTTGACGATGAGGGTTATTTTTACTTTGTACGCGCCGAAAGAGATGATGATTTCGGAAAAGCTACGCTCATAGAGACCGCAGGCGGCGGGGCGGAAGCCGGTGAAGACCTGAATGAAGCGATCAAACGTGAGCTTAAAGAGGAGCTCGGAGCGGAGGTCGAGATCATATGTAAGATCGGAACGGTAAGTGATCATTACAATCTCATACACCGCCATAACATCAATAATTATTTTCTCTGCAGGGTGGTATCATTCGGTGAAAAGCATCTGATGCCTGATGAAATAGAGGATTTTCATCTGTCGACTCTTAAGCTGACCTTTGATGAAGCGCTTGCCGAATATGAAAGACGCAGGGAGACGAAGCTGGGCAGGCTGGTCGCGAACCGGGAAGTGCCGGTGCTGAAAAGGGCAGGGGAGTTGCTGCATACTATCGGAAAAGATCGTTGAATTTATCGACCGGCTGCAGAAAAAATTTTATAAATAGGGATTGACCTTACAGTTAACTGTAATGATAGCATGCTCTTGTAAGGAGGAAGCAGATATGACGATCAAAGAGTTTTCCCGGCTTTGTGACTGTACCGCACAAACGCTGAGATATTACGATAGTATCGATCTGCTCAAGCCGGCAAGAGTAGACCGTTTCACGGGGTACAGATACTATGACAGCGAACAGGCCCTGGATTATGTAAAGATCAGGAATCTTCAGAAAGCCATGTTTTCGATCGAGGAGATAAAAGATCTGCTTACCGGGGAAGATGAAGCTATCGCCGAAGCAATTGACGTGAAGATAGCCGAACAAAAAGCAAAGCTGGAAACACTCATAAAAATCCAAAAGTCATATCGAAGCGAATTTATGAAAATGCAGGATATTATCAGCAAAACCAGGAATAAGCTCAACGAGAGCATCGGAAAATATGATGCGGCAGGGGAATACGGTATCACGGAAGAGTATTACAGAGCGATCATTGAGGAAATGAATGATCAATATGATCAGGCCATGGAAAAAATGAAGGATATTGATCTCCCGGACGCAGATGAGAAAAACGTGTTCGAGGTCACGAACGGTGCGGTTGCCAGTCCCGTAGGGGATGCGGATAAATACGTTGTGTTCGAAGAGAGCGGTTGGAAACATACTTCGGAAATATTGGAAAAACTGCCGGAGCTGGACGGAGATCATATTTTATATTTTGAACTGGACGGGGAAAAATGGTCGTATAATGACTTTTGCTATGTCGTACTAAAGATCGTTCAGAACAGAAATAAGGATAACACTTATACGATCAGCTGCACCCGCAACCGGAGTAAAGACGGCAAAAACCACTTCTGGCTTCTTAAGAGACAGGCCTGAGGAAGTATTTACGGTTGAGAGCAGTAAGAGCAGTAAGAGCAGTAAGAGCAGATGAAATGTTATATACAGGAGAAATGTTATGGCGTCAACTAAGGATTATCTGGATTTTATCCTCGATCAGCTGTCCGGACTGGACGAGATAAGCTGTAAAGCCATGATGGGCGAGTATATATTGTACTATCGGGGAAAAGTTTTCGGAGGCATCTATGATAACAGGCTGCTGGTAAAACCGGTTCCCACAGCGATTAAAATGATGCCGGAAGCCGTAAGGGAGCTTCCGTACGAAGGCGCGAAGGAGATGATCATGGTGGATGACCCGGATGATCGGGAATTTCTGTGTGAACTCGTCGAAGCAATGTGGGAAGAGCTGCCCGAGAAGAAAAACAAAAGGAGAAAGTGACAAAAAGAACCGTCCCATTTGTCACAGATCAATATGCACTTTGTCGATGCAAAAGGAATCCTGACCGGCAGCGGCGGGCATTACGGGATGAATATTTACCGCGGCTGCAGTCACGGCTGTATCTATTGTGACAGCAGGAGCAGGTGCTATCAGTTTACGCACCCGTTTGAGGATATTGAAGTTAAACAGAATGCGCCGGAGCTTCTTGAGAAGGCTTTAAGGTCAAAACGGAAAAAGGCGATGATCGGAACAGGCGCGATGTCGGATCCGTATATGCACTGCGAAGAAAGCTTAAGACTTACAAGAAAATGTCTTGAGATCATTTTGAAATACGGTTTCGGGGCGACGGTACAGACAAAATCGGACCGGATCCTGCAGGATCTCGATCTTCTCGACGAAATAAACCGTTCCGCAAAATGCGTGGTACAGATGACGCTCACGACTTATGATGATGACCTGTGCCGTATACTGGAGCCGAATGTCTGCAATACGAAACGCCGTATCGAAGTTCTGGAGGAGATGCGGAAAAGAGGCATCCCTACCGTTGTGTGGATCACACCGATCCTGCCGTTTATCAACGATACGGAGGACAATATCACGTCGATACTCAATGAATGCGCCCGTGTCGGTGTAAAGGGGATCATAGATTTCGGAATGGGGCTGACGCTCCGCGAAGGTGACAGGGAATACTACTATGCGGCTCTCGATCGGCATTTTCCGGGAATGAAGGAAAGATATATCCGTAGATACGGAAACGCTTATGATCTTCCGAGTCCGAATGCAAAAGAACTTACAGGGATTTTCAGGAAGATATGTAAGGAAAATGAAATCTTTTCTACACCTGAAGAATGTTTTGCGTTTTTGAACGAACTGCCGGAGAAATATCCCCAGCTGAGCTTTTTTTAGGAATATAACAGGAGGCATAATGGATAAAGACTGGTCTGAAAAAAATAAAAGGATGCAGACTCTGATCGGAAAGGAAGCGACTTTCCGTGAGGGGCTCGAGGTGCTTTTTGAGCTTAGAAGCGATCTGTTCGGGCAGGTAACCTCCATCGTAAATACATATCCCAAGGAGGCATTCTATCAGATGCCGTTTGCGGGAGCTGACGGATATCACAGTAAGACGCTTGCTTATTCTCTCTGGCACATTTTCAGGATCGAAGATATCGTGGCGCATACGATTATTGCAGGAGACGAACAGATTCTTTTTACCGGTGACCGGTTAAAAAGGACCTGCAGCCCGATCATAACTACGGGCAATGAGCTGAAAGGCGATAAGATCGCGGAATTTTCAAAAAAACTGGATGTAAAAGAGCTGTATGGGTACTGCCGGGCCGTAATGGATTCAACGGATGAACTGCTGCGAAGTCTGGAATATAAGGATTTAAAGCGTAAATTCGGGGAAGCGGATAAGGCGAGGGTCGCAGAAAGCCACTGCGTCAGCACCGATGAAAATGCCTTCTGGCTGATCGATTTCTGGTGTAAGAAGGATATAAAAGGCCTTATACAGATGCCGTTTTCACGCCACTGGATCATGCATATCGAGGCGATGCGCCGTATTAAGAACAAGCTGTGCAGGAACGCAAGAAAAGGCACAGATCCCATAGCAAGATGCGGTCTGTCCTGCGATCACTGTTTTTTAAAGGAATGGTGCGGAGGATGCAGAACCGTTTATAATACCTGTTCTTATGCAACCTGTTCTCCGGGAGGTGTCTGTCCGAATGCATCGTGTTGTACGGAAAAGGGGATTGACGGCTGTTATGAGTGCAGTGAGCTTATCGGCTGCAGGAAAGGTTTCTACGCGGATGGAAACGACACAAATGCGATAAAAGCCATGGCTCTATTTATACAGAAGCACGGAAAAAAGAATATGACAGCCGTTTTGGATAAACTTCACCGGGAACATGATTTTCAGAAGATTCAGGAGATCCTCGGAAATGATCTTCAGGAAGGACTTGATATCCTGGAGAAAACATTATGACAGAAGGTACGGTTCTTTTTGTCACATGTTGACAAATCACTGTTTTGAATATATTATTTGCTAAGAAGCAAAGGCGCTTTGGGAATGATCTCAAAGCGCCTTTTTGCGCGATAAGCGAGAGCACTCATCCGGCGAAGCCGCGACTTGCCCGGGAACGCAAAACAAGCCATAGGCTTGGGTTTGAGTGTCCGGGCAAGGAGAGAGCGCGAAGCGCGGGATGAGAGCCGAGCGAACGGCGATCGAGCGAGCGTGCTCGCGAGATGCGCCTTCAGATCAATAAGGAGTCAGTAAAATGGAAAAAATAAGAGAGAAATGCGGCGTTTTCGGAATTTACGGGCATTCTTCGGACGCTGCCGAGAAAATAGTCTGCGGGCTTACGGCCCTCCAGCACAGAGGACAGGAATCCGCGGGGATCGCAGTCTGTGAAACCTCCGGTGCAAAAGGCAATATTACATTCCACAAGGGAATGGGCCTTGTGAACGAAGTTTTTAAGGATGACAGTCTGAAAACTCTTGAAGGGAACATCGGGGTGGGTCATGTGAGATATTCGACTACCGGAGCCAGCAATATCGCGAATGCCCAGCCGGTGGTGTTCAATTATCTGAAAGGAACCCTGGCTACAGTACATAACGGAAATCTTATAAATACAGAGGAATTGCGCTCGGAGCTTTTCAGTGACGGCGCCGTTTTCAGGAGCGATACGGATACGGAGGTGCTTGCGACCCTGATCGCAAAGGAAAGAGCAAAATGCGCTTCAATAGAAGAGGCTGTAAGGCTGGCTGCCGCAAGGATCAGAGGCAGTTATGCGATCATAGTCATGAGTCCGAGAAAGCTTGTCGCGATGCGTGATCCTGCAGGACTTAAACCTTTGTGTATCGGAAAATGCGAAGATTCGTGGGTGATCGCTTCGGAGGACTGCGCACTGAAGGCTGTGGGAGCTGAATTTGTAAGGGATGTGGTACCGGGTGAGATACTGACATTTTCGGAAGAAGGAATGAGATCGGATACATCGTTGTGCACTGGAAATCATGCGCACTGTATTTTCGAATATATCTATTTTGCAAGACTTGATTCAAAAATTGATAATGTCGATGTGTATTCGGCAAGATTTAAGGTGGGACAGGCGCTCGCCGGGGCTTATCCGGTTCAGGCCGATATAGTAACCGGAGTTCCGGATTCAGGGCTTGCCGCAGCACTCGGGTACAGCGAACAGAGCGGGATCCCGTTTAAGCTCGCATTTCACAAGAACAGCTATCTGGGAAGGACATTTATCAAGCCCACGGGAAGTGAGAGAAAACATGCCGTGGAGCTTAAGCTGAACGTGATCGAGAGTGTGGTCAGGGGAAAAAGGATCGTACTGATCGACGATTCCATAGTCCGGGGGACAACCATCGCCAATCTTATCAGTCACCTGAAAAATGCCGGCGCCCTTGAGGTACATGTGCGGATAAGTTCGCCGCCGTTCCTTTATCCTTGCTTTTACGGGACCGATGTGCCGGATAATTCCGAGCTTATCGCCAAAAAACTCGATACTACCGAGATCCGGAAAAGAATAGGAGCCGATTCGCTGTTCTATGCGAGGCTGGAAGATATTGAGCGTTCGGTCGGGAATCTTCCCGTCTGCAAAGCCTGCTTTGACGGGCATTATCCGGTGTGAGAATTAAACCCCGCATCTTCCATACTTCAATGATCCATGATATAATCAAAAAGTCAGGGTAGCGCTTTTTATGCAACAGAAGCCTGAGGCTGCAACGGAAGCGGACAAGCAGGTGAGCAGGGGATCAGAAGAATGGAGATAAAAACCGAACGACTTACGCTCAGACCGATCCGGGTCGGGGATGAAAAAGAGATACATGAATATGCGGGAGATAAAAGCATTACCATGATGTTTTATCTTCCTAACGATACTTTTGAAGAAACCGCGGATTTCGTAAAAAGGAATGTTGCAGAATGGGAATCGGAGGATCAGTCCGATTTTGAATTCGTTATTCTTTTGGATGGAAAAATAATCGGCGGGTGCGATTGTGACCTCGGACACAGTGAAGACCGTTCCTTTGCCACACTTGGATGGATAATCAATAAAAATTACAGAAATAAGGGCTATGCTTCGGAAGCTGCATCCGCACTATTGCATTTTGCATTTGAAAAGCTGGAGATCGATAAAGTATATGCGCAGTGTGATGTCAACAATCCTGCTTCATTTGGAGTAATGCGCAGGATCGGAATGAAATGCGTTGACGATAAAGGAACACGTACATATCCC
>JAILIQ010000003.1 GCA_024695205.1 Lachnospiraceae bacterium | reverse complement strand
GAGCGTCTCGGGCATGTAAAGGTCGAAACGACCCTGAATACTTATTCGCACCTGTATCCCGATGAGCAGAAGAAGGTCGCCGGGAATATTGAGAAGATATTCGCAGCACCCCAAACTCCCCCTTTTGCATGATTGTATTTTTCCCGTATAAGTGTTATCATCAAATAAATGCGGTTGTATTTTTCCGCAAATCTTTCCGGAGAGGAGAACATGACAAAATGAAACATAATGCAGTAAAAATGTATCAGCGTGTTTTGGCTTTGGCATGTGTTCTGGCGCTTGCGATAAGCGTGCTGCCCATGTACAGGGCTTCGGCGGCAGGTGTTTTTACCGTCAACACACATGAAGCTGTACCGATAGGGACAATTGCTTATCCGAACGATGAGATCGTAGTCGTTTGCGACGAAGAAGACTATCAGAGCTACCAGCTTCTGTATTTCAAAGACGAAAACGGGAATACACTGGAAAGCCGCTATGGCTATTACGGACCGAACAGTTATACCGAGCCCGTTCCCGACATCAAGGGCATCGACTACTGGGAAGTAACGGACAGCAACGTCACCACCACCAATGATGTGTTCAGTACCAACGGCGGGGCGGTGATCTATTTTATCCAGACTTCTCTTACCGCAGGATATGGTTCGTCGAATAATAATGACAGTGGCAATGATGCGGGTACTTCGCGTAACGAGCCCGGTAAAAATGACAACGATTACGGACAGAATATATATTATTACGATTCCAATCTTCCGACCAATGATCAGTTCTTTGATTATTGGGATGAAGTCATCGCCAATAATGCGATCATTGATTTCGGGCAGTTCGAAGTAACCGACAATCTTGAAAAATCCAATAACGAAGAGACCGGCAGACAGAACGGTGAGCCTGCCCAGACGGTGAGCTATCAGGTTGCGGAGGCCGAGTCCGATATTACCGCAACTCCGGCACCCGAACCTTTTACAGAGCCCCGCGGGCCGATGAATCCGGAGCTTGATCCCACGGCAGCACCTTCTCCCGAACCTACCGAGGCGCCCCGCGGGCCGATGAATCCGGAACTTGATCCTACGGCGACTCCTATACCGCAGGTTATCGCTTCACCTACTCCGATACCTCAGGTCAGTGCAACACCCACTCCTGTACCCAGGGTTGTGACGGCTACACCTACACCCATCCCGGTACCGAAAGAAGTTACGACTCCGATTCCCACACCTTATGTTCCTCAGGTTTATGTTCCCCAGATTCCGAGAGAGCCGATACAGGTTATCGCTACAGTCAAGGAACCCGAGTATTCGTCATACGATATCGATCTCGAAGTCGGCAGATATGCCAATATTACGCCTAAATACGCGAAGGAATCCACATTTACGGTTTCTACGTCCGATAAGAGCATTCTGCTTCCTCCCCGCGATCAGGTAGGCAGCTTCAGCTCGACCGACTACGAGTCCCGTGCCATGAAACCCGGTAATGCAGTACTTACCTTCAACTCGAAGAGCAAGAACTATACCGAAAACTGGAATGTTCACGTATACTGCCGTCCTCTTGATTTCGAGAAGACACAGTATGTTGTTTATTCGCCGAAGGACAGGGATGCCTGGATCACCCTGAAGCTTAAGTATTTTGAGTATGAATATGAGTACGCTTATGATTTCGAATGGCTGACCTCCGAGGATTCCAAGGACAAGAGCAAACGTCAGATATATCTTGCCGGCGGAGACAAGAAGTCCACATTTGCAAGATTCTGTATAAGAAAGGGCACCGAAGGCGCCTTTACGATAACAGTCAGGGACAAGTACGGTAATTCGGCTCAGACGGTCCTGATCGTCAGACCCGAGGTTGTTGAAAAGCCTTCTACCGAGAAAGAAAAGGACGACGGCAAGAATTCAGGCAACAAAATCGAAACGCCCACACTGACCCTCAAGCAGATCAAGAAGCAGCTTAAATCCGTAAGTATCGACCTTGACTGCACGAACAACAAGTACAAGAATATGACCTTCATCTGGGGCGGAGACAAGCTTTCCATTCCCTTCAACGGCTATGAGATCAGATACGCGAAGTACAAGAAAGGGACGGCTTACGCCGACTATTCCTACAAGACCCTGAAGGAGATCAAGAAAGGCACAACCGAGAAATACACCTATACGGGCAAGAAGCTTAAAAAAGGCAAGACATACGTCATGTATGTTACCGCATATGTGACCGTCGACGGCAAGAAGTACTACAATACTCCTGCATCTGAAGATTATATGAAGATCAAGATCAAGAAATAAAACGGATCACTTAAGGGGCCGGCGCACCAAAATGTGCCCGGCCCCTGTTGTTTATTGCGGATGGCTGTCAAGCCCGGCCTCCGCAATATAAGAACTCCCAAACGGCTTCCGCGCGGTGAAATTCTTAAGTCTGCTTTTCACCTTTTATGGTAATGGTATATTTCAAATTTGCAAAAGATGTGATATAATAATCAAAAATGTAACTGTTCAATGTTGTGATGTGTATGATTCGAATGTGCCATGATCAGCAGTATGATCGGCACTTCGCGGGGCAGAGTGTGTTTGGCAGACGGTGTTCTGCTTCTTTAGACAGAGGAGTTTCTATGACAAAATGGATCGCAATAGTGGACGACGATATGTCCAATCTGAAGATCGCCGGACAGATCCTGAGCAAGAATCATATAAGGGTCAGTGCCATGCGTTCCGGTGCGGCTCTGTTGAATTTTATCAGGGATAATACGCCCGATCTGATCCTTCTTGATATTCTGATGCCTGATATGGATGGCTTCGAAACCTTAAGGCATCTGCGAGAGCTTGAGAAAAATCTCGGGCGGGAGCAGATACCGGTAGTGTTCCTGACTGCGGATGAGGATGAAAACATCGAGAGGCGGGGACTTGATCTCGGTGCGGCTGATTTTATCCGTAAACCTTTCCATCCCGATGTTCTTATCCACAGACTTGATAATGTAGTGACCAACTCCGAAAGGATCAGGGGACTGACCGAGGAAGCCATGATCGACAGGCTTACGGGCTTTCTGAATAAGGCGAGTGTCAATGAGAAGCTTACGGAAGTATGCAAACTCGAAAAAGGCAGCCTGATGATCATAGATCTGGATTCGTTTAAGCTGGTCAATGATATTTACGGACACGATATGGGCGATAAGGTGCTGAATTCGTTCGGTGATCTGCTCAGGAACAATACGCGTTCGGAGGATGTGATAGGAAGGATCGGCGGCGATGAATTCATAGTCTTCCTGCGCCATACCGATGATGAAGGTGATATACAGCGTATTGTGGCAAGGATCAACGAGCAGGTGATGAGTGAGGCAAGACACCTGATGGGATCCGATATGAACATCCCGCTCGGCGCTTCTGTAGGCGTAGTCTCTATTCCGAAGCAGGGTACGGATTACAGCGATCTTTTCCGTAAGGCCGATAAGGCTCTTTACTATGTGAAGCAGAACGGCAAGCACGGTTATTCGATGTATGTCGACGATGAACAGGACGAGCTTGTCACAACTTCTCCGGCTGAATCCCTGCACCGTATCAACAAGATCCTCGAAGAGCGCAATGTACACAACTGCGCGCTGATGCTCGGGCAGGATTCGTTTATCCAGATATACAGATACATTTACAGATACATACAGACCTATCGTGTTGACGCATATAAGCTGCTGATCTCGATAACCCCCAAGGCCGATTCCATGAAAAAGATCAGGTTCACCGAGGTTGCGGAGGGCTTCGGAGAATTACTGAAGAACAGCCTGAGGAAGAGCGATATCATGATGCGCAGCCAGATAAACCAGTTCTTCGTTTTACTTATCGAGGTCAACAAGGAGAATACCGACAAGGTGATCTCGCGTTTCCTTCGTTCGTGGAGTAACAGTATCAACGCGGATGAGATCGAGATCATTTACGAGATAGAAAAGGTAGATTATACAACAAAAACTGATAATGATGCCAGAAGAGGAAACTGAATTTTCTGACGGTTTTTATATGAGTACCAAAGTGCGGAAGTACAGAAGCGCGGAAGTGCAGAAGTGCGGAAGTACAGAGACACGGAAGTATGAAAGTCAGAAAGTTCAGGAGTGCAGGAGTACGAAAGTACATTGGTACAGGAGTGCAGGAGTACAGGAGTACAGGATGGATCGCTTGAAATAAGCGGGTTTTGCACGATCGGAAGGGAATAAAGACCTTATGAAGAAAAGC
>JAILIQ010000065.1 GCA_024695205.1 Lachnospiraceae bacterium | reverse complement strand
GGAAAGGTTTTCGGACAGTCTGCCGGGGAGAGCGGCCGTCGAGCTTCGGTTGACAACCCATATGCGTAGTGCTATAATACAACGCAGTTTGTTCAGGTAAGATTTTAAATATATTTAGGAGAAAAAATATGGAAGAGTTACTGGAGATCCTCAATGACATTCATCCCGATATTGATTTTGAGACACAGGAAGGTCTGATGGACAATGCGATCCTTGATTCAATGGACATCGTACGTCTTGTGACCGAGATCAATGACGCGTATGATATTAATATTTCGGCGAAATACCTGCTTCCGGAGAACTTCAATTCGGTAAAGGCTATTTATGCTCTCATAGAGAAGCTCAAGGAGGAATAAAGGTCTGGGTAAAGACCTCTGAAGGTGATGTTCTTTACATCTTATGAATTCATCGGTTTTCTTGTACTGACAGTGGTCCTGTATTACCTGGTACCGAAGAAGATACAGCCGTATTTCCTTCTTCTGGTCAGCTACCTGTTCTATCTTACGCAGGGTGCGGGATGTCTGGTCTATATTGCATTGATAACAGCCATTGCTTATGTTTCGGCAATGGCTATTGAGCATAACAGGGAAAAACAGAAGCGATGCGTGCAAAGTGACGAATCGCTTTTTTGCGCGGGAAATGAGAAGACGGCCGACAGAAAAGAGGCCCTGAAGGCATTTAAAAAGAAACAGCAGAAGATCCGGACCCGGATGTTTACGGCCGGAGTGATCCTTTTGCTGCTGGTTCTCGTATTTGCGAAATATCTCGGTTTCCTCATCGACAATCTGAACGGGATCGCTTCGCTGTTCGGAAGCAAAGAGCCGCTGATCGCGGCGAATACGCTCGGACTGATAATGCCGATGGGAATATCGTTCTATACACTGCAGGCTATCGGCTATCTGATAGATGTGCATAGGGAGAATATATCCGCAGAGCGTAACTTTTTCAGATTTGCTCTGTTCATCTCGTTCTTCCCCCAGCTTGTGCAGGGACCAATAAGCAGGTTCGAGGATCTGTCGAAGACATTGCTTGCTTCACATGATTTTGACAGGAAGAATGTGTTCTACGGGATGCAGCGTATCCTGTGGGGATTTTTCAAGAAAATGGTAATAGCGGACCGCATACTGATCGGCGTAGGCAAGATCATGGCGGATCCGGTTCAATATAACGGAGCGTACGTATTTTTCGGAATGCTTCTGTTCTCGCTTGAACTGTATGCGGACTTTTCGGGCGGTATCGATATTGCGATCGGCGCTGCCGAGATGCTCGGGATAAAGCTGACAGAGAACTTTGACAGGCCTTATTTTTCGAAATCGCTCAAAGAATACTGGAGAAGATGGCACATGTCAATGTGCAACTGGTTCAGGAATTATCTGTTCTTCCCGGTATCGACAGCAAGATGGATGCAGAAGTTTTCAAAATTCTGCAGAAATAAGCTCGGAGCCGCCCTCGGCAGGAATCTGCCTATCTATGCGGCATCCTTTATAGTCTGGTTCGCAACCGGCATCTGGCACGGAGCAAGCTGGAATTATGTTATCTGGGGGCTTTTTAACTGGGCAGTCCTGATGACATCCGAAACACTTGAACCCAAATACAGAAGCTTCAGGGAAAAGCACGCTTTTACCTCTTCAAAAGGCTGGAAACTGTTCCAGATGTGCAGGACATTTTTGCTGATCAGTGTAATGAATGTGTTTGACTGGGCATTGTCGCCGGCAACTCTGGTAAAGAGCCTTGCGGGAATATTTACAACCGGTAACTGGCATATAATCTGGGACGGATCGTTCTTTGCACTCGGCTATACACTTGCGGATATTGTCATAATCGCACTCGGACTGCTTGTCGTGCTTGCAGTGAGCATTATCCGGAACGGCGGACAGATAAGGGACAGGATCGCCGGTCTGGCTTTTGGCTGGAGATATCTGATCTGGACAGGGCTGTTCCTTGCGGTGTTGCTGTTCGGAACATACGGGATCGGGTATGATGCCTCGCAGTTTATCTATAACAGATTCTAAATCCTGTATACTGCGTGATGCTTTCCCAAAACCGGCCACAGAGCGGGTTGTCTTCGGTAAAATTACTCAAAAACAAACAGAACTCATGTTTTTAGATGGTATTTCACCGAATCACGCCATATGAGCCGTTTCGGATTATTACAGACTTTGCTTACCGGGCCCGGAGAACGGGGCGATCAGGAATGATCGGCTGATCAGGATAAGTTTGGAAGGAAAATGGAGGTCGAATGGATCAAAAACTCCGAAAAGCCGCTGCATATATTGCGGCAGCCGTATTGACCGGGGTTCTGCTCTTTCTGCTGCAGAGGCTGCTGATGCCGAAGTATGTTGACAAAGTGGTCGAAGGCGCGTTCATAGCGGAATATTACCGGGAAGAAAAGAAAGATTTTAATGTCGTCTTTTTAGGCGACTGTGAGGTATATGAGAACTTCTCTCCCGTGTCGCTGTGGCAGGAGTACGGGATCAACAGCTATGTCAGGGGAAGTGCGGAACAGTATATATGGCAGTCTTATTATCTGCTTGAAGACACCTTAAGATACGAGAAGCCCGATGTTGTGGTATTTAATATACAGTCGCTTCAGTTTGACAAGTCGCAGAATGAAGCGTATAACCGCATGTCCATCGAAGGTATGCGCTGGTCGATGAGCAAGGTGAACTGCATCAGGGCATCGATGCTCGAAAATGAGCATTTCATCGAGTATGTATTTCCGATACTGCGTTACCACACCAGATGGAACGAGCTCGGAGCATCGGATCTTGAATACATGTTCAAAACAAAGAAGGTATCACATAACGGCTATTACATGCGCATAGATGAGAAAGCCGCAGGAACGATACCGAAGGGCAGACCGTTAGGCGATTATAATTTCGGGAAAAATGCCTGGAAGTACCTTGAGATGATGGCGGATCTGTGTGAAAAGGAAGGGATCAAACTTCTACTTATCAAGGCTCCGAGCCTCTACCCCTACTGGTATGAGGAATGGGAGGAGCAGGTGGAGGAATTTGCCGCAAGCCGCGGACTCAGATATGTCAATTTCCTTGAATACATTGACGAGATCGGACTCGATTACGATCATGACACCTATGACGGCGGACTCCATATGAACCTTTCCGGTGCCGAAAAATGCTCGCATTTTATCGGAAAGATCCTTACGGATGATTTTGAGGTTCCCGACAGGCGCGGGGAAAGCGCACTTGAGAAAATATGGGATGAAAACATCGCCGATTACAATGATGAGATAGCCAGACAGAAAGTACTCTACGGACTTTAAGAAGAATTAAAACATAAGACAAGGAAGATCAGAAATGTGCGGAATTTGCGGAACTTTTGATCATTCGGACAGGACGGCTCCGGATGAAAAAATATTAAGAAGGATGCTCAATGCGATCAGGCACAGGGGCCCCGACGGAGACAAGATCGTGATCAGGGACAATGTCGGATTCGCCTTCAACAGACTGAGCTTCCTCGATCTTTCGGGCGGTATGCAGCCAATCCCAAATGAAGACGAGAGCATCATAATGATGTGTAACGGCGAGATCTTCAACTACATGGAGCTCCGCGAAGATCTTGAGAAAAAGGGGCACAGGATGCGCACAAAGACCGATGTTGAGGTGATTGTGCATCTTTATGAGGAATACGGCCCCGATTTCGTAAATATGCTGAACGGTCAGTTTGCGATCGCCGTTTATGACACCAAAAAGCAGACACTTCTGCTCTACAGGGATCATATGGGGATATGCCCGCTGTTTTATACAAGGGTCGGCGATACATTTGTCTTCGCGTCGGAGATCAAGGCAATCCTTGAGTATCCCGGAGTGGAACGCAGACTCAATCTGGACGCTGTCGAACAGCTGATGAATTATCCGGGTATCGTTTCTCCGATCACATTTTTCAAGGGAATATCATCACTTGCGGGCGGACACAGGCTTATCGTTACACGTGACGGCATAAAGAACGAGGAATACTGGGATCTGATCTACAGTCCCGAGGAAGAGGATCTCGGAGAGGAATATTATGTTGAGAAGCTGCGTGAACTGCTGAAGAAAGCTATCACAAGGCGTCTGTTTGCCGAGGTTCCGGTCGGGTTTTACGTATCGGGCGGACTTGACAGTTCGGTTGTTGCGTGCTTTATCGGGAAATTCTTGAAGGACAGATATTTCTCATTCTCGGCTGAGATCGGGGACGGGGATCTGAATGAAAAAGAATTTCAGAAGCTTGTTCAGGAGCGTGTTTCATCCCAGCATTTCTGTGTAAGGGTTGCCGAGGAAGAGATATGGAACAGGCTTTCAAATGTGATATATCATTGCGAGTCGGGAGTCAAGGAAAGCTATGATGTTGCCGCATACATGCTTTCGGAGCTTGTGCACGATCACGGTGTCAAGGCGGTCCTGACCGGACAGGGCTCGGATGAGCTCTTCTGCGGATATGCAGGCTATATGCTCGATGCGTTCAGGGGAATGCAGACCGCGTCGATGTCAGAGGAAGAAAGAAGGAGCAACGAAATGCTCTGGGGAGATCCGCTGTTCAGATTTGAAAGGATCCATCCCGAGATACAGAAGATCCACAAGCAGATATTCAGACCCGAGATGTGGGAGCAGATTGAAGCTTCGGATGTACTGAAGACAAGCCCCATAAATACCGACAAGGTCAGGGGACTGAGCAACCAGAAGAGGCGCTCGTATATAGACTGTAAACTGAGGCTCGGAGATCATCTGCTCGGCGAACACGGCGACAGGATGTTCTTCTCGCATTCCGTCGAAGGAAGGCATCCGTTCCTTGACCGTGAGATCATAGAGTTTGTAAGGACGCTTCCCGACAAATACAAGATAGACGGCACAAACGAGAAATACATCCTTAAAAAGGCCGGAGTCGGGATAGTGCCCGACAAGATATTAAAACGCAGGAAATTCCCCTTCCAGGCTCCGGGAATGTCGGCACTGGTTAAGACCAGGCAGTCGCAGGATTTCCTTCAGGATGATATAATCAATAAATACGGGCTTTTCAATCTTGACAAGGTTAAACAGATGAAAGCCGATTACGCGGTTGACGGTTTTAAGCTGATGGGCGCTTACGAGATCGATTATCTGATGATCGTAATGACCGTAACGATGCTCTGCGAGCATTATTCACTTACGGTATGAGTATGTCCGGGATTTCCGAAGCATATTCTTCGGAAGTACCGTACCGGGAGTCTTGAAAATGAAAATGAACGATTTACTGAAGCCACGGATCATAGGACTCGGAGTTTCCGCTCTGGTAGTGATCATCTCACTTGTGGCGATCTGGGAAGCCAAGGTGGCATATGACCGGGCTATTTACTATAATGCCACTGTGGAGGCAGGCGGGGCCGGGGTAAATCCCGAGATATTCCGCAAGGAAACCAAAAAGGACATTGAATTCATCGACGGGACCGAAGCCAATGTCAATATGAATGTTCCCGGTTCATATCCGGTCATGGTGCGTGCGGGAATCTTCAAATACAACTGTATCATCAATGTCAACGATACTACCGCACCGTCCGCCGATCCGGTCGTGAATTCGATCTATTACGGCGAAACGATCGATGCCGAACGCTTCGTGACCAACATAAAGGATATTGCCGCAGTCAATACGCGCTGGGGCAGGGCCCCGGATTATTCGAAGTGGGGAAAACAGGAGGTCAGCGTTGTTTTGACCGATGCATACGGCAACAGCTCCGAAATCGAGAGCGACCTGCTGATCATACCGATCCGCCGCGAAGTGACTGCGGAGATCGGCAGCGATGCTCCGGCCCCCGAAAGCTTTATTCTTGATGAGGTTAAGAATTCGGCTGCTTATCCGGGCGGTCCTGTTTACAGCGGGAATACGGATAAGAGCGGAAAGCTCTGCATAAATACCGGTATCACCGGCGCGATGATGGCGAAGGTCGGTGAGTATAACATCGATTTTAGCATTGACGACGATCATTTCAGCTCGATACTGCATGTTATCGATACCGTTGCGCCTGTTCTTGAAACACATGATGTTACAAGGTTCATTACCGCAAAAGAGCCGCTTAAGGTTGAGGATTTCGTTGAAAGCGTAAATGACCTTTCCGCGGTCACATTCAGCTATAAAGATGCTCCGGACCCGGAAAAGGAGGGGGCGGTGCAGATCATTGTCTGTGCGACCGATGAGGGAGGCAATGTTACCGAGAAGGCAGCGATCCTTACACTGATGGCCGACCGGGAAGCACCGGTGATCCTGGGAACCCATGATATAAACAGCTTCCTCGACTGCCCTATCAGCTATCGTGACGGAATAAAGGTAACGGATAACTGTGATGAGGACATCAGGCTCGTCATAGACGCCGAAACCGTCAATATCAAGGAGGAAGGCGAATATAAGGTAACATATTCGGCTGTCGACAGGGCCGGTAACGAAACAAAACATGAGATAACGGTCAAGATTTCAAAATCCAAGGTCGACGTTGAAACAGTCAATGCAATGGCTCAGGAGATACTTGATGCCATCCTTACTCCGGAAATGGAGCCCCTTGAAGTCCTGAATGCGATCTATTACTGGGTAAGAGGCACATTCTCCTATTCTGATCAGGATGAGAAAGAAGACTGGCTCAACGCAGCCTATATAGGATTTACCAAGCACACCGGTGATTGTTACATTTATACGATGGCTACAAGAGCACTGCTTGAAAATGCAGGCATCAAGAACATGATCATAGATACCATTCCGTTAAGATGGCTGCATTACTGGAATCTTGTGGATATTGGCGAAGGCTGGGTACATTTTGATACAACACCCAGAATGGCCGGCGGGGATTTCATGTATGTGGATGACGAAAGGATCCAGGAATACTCGAACAAACACAAGAATTCCCATATTTATGATCACGAAAGATTCCCTGATGTCTTATGGCACAGTGATAATTCAACGGAGATATACAAATGACAACATTAGGCATTATCGGCGGTCTCGGACCGATGGCAACCGTGGTTTTTCTTAAGAAGATCATTGACATGACCGAGGCCGGGACCGATCAGGAACATATTTCAATGAACATAGCTCATTACCCCTGTATTCCGGACAGAACGAAATACATGCTCGGAGAATCGGGTGACAATCCCGTTCCGGCTCTCGTCTGCCTGGGTAATAAGCTCGCGGACGAAGGAACCGATGCAATAGCGATCCCCTGTGTTACCGCACATTTCTTTATGGATGAACTGTCGCAGAACATCAGGATCCCGATAATAGACGGCGTGGAGCTGACGGGACAATATCTTAAAGAGATGGGGTGCAAAAGTGTCGGACTGCTCGGGACCGACGGAACGATCAGGACCGGTTTCCTGCAGAGAAAGATCGAAGAAGCGGGGATCGAGTGCCATACTCCTTCGGATGAGTGTCAGAAGCTCGTAATGAAGCTTATCTATGATAATGTCAAGGCAGGCCGGCCTGTTGACAAGGAAGCGTTTACCAGGGTCAGCGAAGAAATGCACGCAAAAGGTGCGGAAGTGATAGTCCTCGGCTGTACCGAGCTTTCCGTGATCGCCGACGGGTGGCTCCCTTCCGGAAGATACCTTGACATGCTCGATGTTCTTGCAAGAGCCTGTGTGCTTAGATTCGGCAAATTAAGACCGGAGTACGGATCGATCGAGATCACGAAGAAGGAATCATGAACGTCGTTACAGAATGTAAATATGGGGGTGTCGCAGCAAAATGCGGCAGCCCCATTTTAGCGGGCAGACCGTGAAGGGTAACGGCAGGTAAATAATTATTGCAAAAAAGGCATAATAGGTTACAATTAAATGTGAAAGTAAAGCTTACGGAGGTTATAAGATGAAAAGAAAAGGACTGATATTTGCTGTATTGCTGGCAATAACGGTATTGGCGGTTACGGCGTGCACAAAATCGGGAGACGGAGGACAGGATCCTGCGGGTGCAGGCAGTACCGCTCAGAACCAGACAAACGATAATTCCGCATCAAATGCGGGCAGTGATTCTTCAAACGCTTCTTCCGACACACAGAATGCCGCTTCGGAAGAAAAGTTTGAGATGAAGGGTTACATTTTCGATGCCAACGGAACAAAGCTTGCGGTTGATATGCCCATGAGCAAGGCACTGGAGAGCCTTCCCGAGGCAGCAAGCTATTTTGAGGCTACGAGCTGCGCATTTGAAGGACTTGACAAGACCTACACCTATCCCCATTTCGAGATCGTTACTTATCCGAAGGGTGACAAGGATTATATCTCGACGATATATCTGTTCGACGACATCCTTTCGACTCCCGAAGGGATCTATATCGGAAGCTCCAAGGCCGATATGGAAGCCGCATACGGGACCGATTATAAGCAGAACGGTGAGGAGTATATCTATACAAAGGACGGAATGGAACTGCGTATCATCCTGAAAGCCGGAAGCATCATATCGATCACCTATGCTTCAAGCGCCACGAGGATAAACTAAACGGGCAGTACGGTTAATGTAAAAGCGGCAGGGTCCCGCATAAAAGCGCGATCACTATAAATCTGGACGGAGGATAAGGCATCTTGCAGAAGCTTGTATTAAATTATCTGAACGATACAGTTGAAAAATGCCCGGATAAAGTGGCATTTTCCGACGGTACGCTTGATCTGACCTTTGGGGATGTATACAGCATCAGCCGTAAAGTGGGTACATACCTGCATAACAGCGGGATATACCATCGGCCGGTCGTTGTTTACATGAACAAGTCGCCGAAGGAGGTGGCAGCGTTTCTCGGTATCATAACCGGAGGCGATTTTTATGTGCCTATAGACGGTGAAATGCCTGCTACGAGGATCCGCCTCATTCTGGAAAATGTAAAGTCGCCGCTCATCATCTGCGATGAGGAGACGATAAAGCAGACAGAGGGCTTTGAAGAGTTCGGTTCGAAGATAGTCCTGTTTGATGAGCTTCTGGATACCGGGATCGATGAGGATGCGATCGATGATATTTACAGGCGCATGCTGGATATCGATCCGATCTATATCGTATTCACATCGGGTTCGACAGGGGTTCCCAAGGGCGTTGTCGCATGCCACAGGTCTGTTGTCGATTATATAGAACAGCTGTGTGAGATCATGCATTTTGATGAAAATACGGTGTTCGGCAATCAGTCACCGCTGTTCTTCGATGCCTGCCTGAAGGAAATATATCCGACTCTCAAGTTCGGCGCGACCGCATATCTGATCCCGAAGAAGCTGTTTTCGACACCGTTCCTTCTTGTCGAATATCTCAACGAGCATAAGATAAATACCGTATGCTGGGTAGTTTCGGCACTTACGATGATCAGCGCATTCGGTACATTTGATGATATCAAGCCCGAATATCTGAACAATATAGCCTTCGGAAGCGAGGTGTTCCCGCTCAAACAGTTCAGGCTGTGGCGTAAGGCATTGCCCGAAGCACGTTTTACCAACCTTTACGGACCGACCGAAACAACCGGTATGTGCTGCTATTTCAGGGTGGAAAGAGAGATCGGGGACGGCGAACCGATACCTATCGGACAGCCCTTCCCCAACCGTGAGATCATCCTGCTCGATGAAAACGATCAGCCGGTAACGGACGGCGGACAGGGCGAGATCTGTATCCGCGGTAATTCGGTGACCTTAGGGTATTATAACGATCCCGAGAGGACGGCGAAGGCATTTGTACAGAATCCGCTGAATAAGGCATATCCGGAGATCATTTACAGGACAGGAGATATCGGCTGCTATAACTCAAGAGGCGAGCTGACCTTTGTTTCCCGTAAGGATTTCCAGATCAAGCATATGGGACACAGGATCGAGCTCGGCGAGATAGAAGCTGATGCTTCCGGCATCGACGGAGTACAGATGACAGCCTGTGTTTACAATGCCGAGAAAAAGAAGATATGCCTGTATTATGTCGGAACTATAGCTGAAGCAGAGCTGCTTGCAAAGCTCAAAGACATGCTTCCGAGATACATGTGTCCGGAGAAGCTTGTGAAGCTGGATGCGCTTCCTGTGACTCCGAACGGAAAGATAGACAGGAAAGCGCTGAAATGAAGAATACCAAACCCTTAAAAGTAACGGCGGTCATCCTTCTGCTTGCAATGCTCCTTACTCCCTTTGCCGGACTGACGGCTTCCCGGGCCTTTACGCCCGATACCGCCGCAAGGGAGGCTTATGAGAAAAAGCTCAGGGAAGCAGAAGAGAAGAAGAAAGAGCTTGAAAGATCAAGGAAAGAAGCCGAGCGTCTGATCGAAGAATACAGTGAACAGAAGGACGACGCCGAAGCCTATATCAGAGAGCTGGATCTTAAACTCAACGATATGTCGCTCAGGATATTCGAGCTGCAGAGCAAGATCAAGGATGCAGAGGAAGAGCTTGCCCTTACAAGGGATGCCCTTGAAGAAGCCAAACAGCGGGAACGTGACCAGTATGCGACAATGAAGGCCCGTATAAAATATATTTACGAAAACGGCGAAACCGGTATACTTGACGTATTTCTCAGCTCTGAAGGCATCGGGGATATGCTGAACCAGATCGAGTATCTGCAGGATGTCCAGAGATACGACAATTCACTGCTCGAGCGCTACACAGCCGCAAAGCAGGAGGTGGCGGACCACGAAGCCCTTCTCGAAGCTACGCTCGAGAACTACAACACGCTGCTTGCCCAGGAGGAATTCGACAGGGCTACGATGCAGGAGCTGTACGACCTGAAGGCAGCAGAGATCGAATCGATAACACAGAAGCTCGGTATCACCGATGAACATCTCTTTGACGTGATCAGTGAGATCAGCGATCAGAATGCAGAGATAGACAAGATCATAGCCGCCGAAGAAGAACGTATGGCCGAAGAAGAGCGCAAACGCAAGGAGGAAGAGGAAAGACTGCGGCGCGAGGAAGAAGCCAGAAAAGAAGCCGAAAGAAGAGCTGCCGAGGCTGCACAGAACAGGAATAACAGCGGGAAAAAATCGGTTGTCAAGGATCCCGATGCGATCAACAAGATCGTGCTTTCCGATGAGACGGATCCGTACAAGATGATCTGGCCTCTGCCCGGCGATCACCAGACCTTTACCAAGTGGGGATACAGAAATATCAATGTTCCCGGTGCGACAAGCTTCCATCGCGGCTGGGATATAGGCGGAGACTTCGGATGGCCCATAGTATCGGTACTTGCGGGAACCGTTGCCGGAGTCGGCTATAACTCTTCAGCGGGTAATTTTGTCAGGGTCGATCACGGAAACGGCTACGAAACAGTCTATTTCCATATGTCCAAACAGCTTGTTGCGGTCGGCGATGAGGTAAAACAGGGTACAACGATCGGCCTTGTCGGCTCGACCGGAGTATCTTCGGGACCGCATCTGCATTTCGGAGTCAGGGTAAACGGCAATTACGTGGATCCCGATCCGTATATAGGTCCTCTGGAGTAAAAGAAGCCGAAAGTCATTTGTAAAAAAATACTGGAAATATTTAAACGGGTGTGCTATACTGTTTAGGATTATGAACAGGGTACTCCCGTTTTTTGTGTGATAAAACCCCAACTGGCCGTTTTTAGGCGCTTTCGGGTCAACAGACCGATAGGGATAACCTTTGTAAATGTAGGAGGATACATATGAGTTTCACAACAGAAGATTTAGGAAAAAACACGGTCAAGCTGACTATAGAGGTCGGAGCTGACGAATTTGAAAAGGCCTGTGAGAGGTCATATCTTAAGAACAGGAACAAGATCGCCCTGCCCGGTTTCCGTCGCGGCAAGGCTCCGAGAGCACTTATCGAGAAAAGCTACGGCCCGGGTGTGTTCTTTGAGGATGCAGCCAATGAGCTTATTGATGCCGAATATCCGAAGGCAGCAGAGGCAAGCGGCCTTGAGATAGTTTCACGTCCCGAGATCGACGTTACACAGATCGAGAAGGGCAAGAACTTCATTTTCACAGCTACCGTTGCGGTAAAGCCCGAGATCGAGCTCGGACAGTACAAGGGCATCGAGGTTGACAAGGTTGCTGTTGAAGTTACCGACGAAGAGATCAACGCCGAGGTTGACAAGGTCAGAGAGCAGAATTCACGTATGGTAACGGTGGATGACCGTGCCGTACAGGACGGTGATATCGTTAATATCGATTATTCGGGTTCCGTTGACGGCGTTGTATTCGAAGGCGGCACAGCAGAGGGTCAGGATCTTACGATCGGATCACATTCGTTCATCGATACATTTGAGGATCAGATCATCGGCAAGAATATCGGCGATGAATTTGACGTGAATGTTACCTTCCCCGCAGAGTATCATGAGCAGAGCCTTGCAGGCAAGCCCGCCGTATTTAAGGTTAAGCTCAACGGCATCAAGGTTAAGGAGCTTCCCGAGGCTGATGACGAGTTTGCCGAGGAAGTTTCCGATTTCGACAACATGAACGATTACAGGGCCGATATAAAGAAGAACCTTGAAGAGAAGAAGGCGAAGGAAGTAAGGGCTGCGAAGGAAGACGCCGTTATCACCAAGATCATTGAGAATACCCAGATCGAGCTTCCCCAGGGTATGATCGACCTTCAGAAGGAGCGCATGGCGGAGGATTTTGCCCAGAGGCTTCAGTATCAGGGACTTTCGATCGAGCAGTATCTGAAATTTACCGGAATGACAGCCAAGCAGTTTGTTGACGAGCTTGAGCCCAGAGCCATCACTCAGATCAAGACAAGACTCGTTCTTGAAGCGGTTGCCAAGGCTGAGAATATCGAAGTTACCGACGAAGATATCGAGAAAGAATACAAGGATATGGCAGACAGATATCAGATGGACGTTGAGAAGGTCAAGGAACTCATCGGCGAGAAGGAAAAAGAGACGATGCGTACTGATATCGCTGTTGACAAGGCTGCTACCTTCGTTACGGACGCAGCCGTTGAGAAATAATACAGGGAGGTATGTGTATGAGTTTAGTACCTTATGTCATTGAACAGACGAGCCGCGGTGAGCGTTCTTATGATATTTATTCAAGACTGCTGAAGGACAGGATCATCTTCCTTTCGGAAGAAGTCAATGATGTGACCGCCAGTCTGGTTGTTGCACAGCTGCTCTTCCTTGAGTCGGAGGATCCCAACAAGGATATCAATTTCTATATCGACAGCCCCGGCGGCTCGGTCAGCGCCGGATTTGCGATCTATGATACGATGCAGTACATCAAATGCGATGTATCGACGATCTGTATAGGTCTTGCGGCAAGCATGGGTGCATTCCTGCTTGCGGGCGGAACCAAGGGCAAGCGTATGGCGCTCCCGAATTCCGAGATCATGATCCATCAGCCTTCGGGCGGTGCGAGAGGTCAGGCTACAGAGATCCAGATCGTTGCCGAGAATATCCTGAAGACCAAGAAAAAGCTGAACGAAATGCTTGCAGCCAATACAGGCAAGCCTCTTGAGGTCGTTGAGAGAGATACTGAAAGAGATTATTACATGAGCGCACAGGAAGCGCTTGAGTACGGACTTATCGACAGGGTTATCGAGAAGCGTTCGTGATAAATGAGGTTATATTATAAATGGCTAACAGAAACAACAATTCTTCATCTTTGAGATGCTCATTCTGCGGAAAGCTGCAGGGGCAGGTGCTCAAAATGTTCGCAGGGCCGAACGACGTGTTTATCTGCAATGAATGTGTCGAGCTGTGCATGGACATTTTCGAGGAGGAGTATCAGTCGGAAACTCCTCAGAGCGATAAGGAGATCAATCTCATGCGTCCGGTCGAGATCAAGGAATTCCTCGACCAGTATGTCATCGGACAGGACGAAGCCAAGAAGATCCTTGCCGTTGCGGTATATAATCATTACAAGCGCGTTATGAGCGATGTCAATATGGATGTTGAGCTTCAGAAGAGCAATATCCTTATGCTCGGGCCTACCGGTTCGGGTAAGACATATCTGGCGCAGACTCTCGCCAAGATGCTCGGAGTTCCGTTTGCTATTGCGGATGCCACGACTCTTACCGAGGCCGGCTATGTAGGTGAGGATGTTGAAAATATCCTGCTCAAGCTGATACAGGCTGCGGATTACGATGTTGAGCGCGCCCAGTACGGCATAGTTTATATCGACGAGATAGACAAGATCGCGAGCAAGGCAGAGAACGTTTCGATAACAAGAGATGTTTCGGGTGAGGGTGTACAGCAGGCTCTCTTAAAGATCTTAGAGGGCACCGTCGCATCGGTTCCGCCCCAGGGTGGACGCAAGCATCCCCATCAGGAATTTATCCAGATAGATACGACCAATATCCTGTTTATATGCGGCGGAGCATTTGACGGACTCGACAAGATCATCGCTTCACGTATCGGCAAAAAGTCCATGGGCTTTAACGCGGAGCTTGCGGATGACACGAAGAAGGATATCGGCGAGCTGTTCAAGCAGGTAGAGCCGGAGGATCTTATCAAATTCGGTCTTATCCCCGAATTTATCGGCAGAACCCCGATCACGACCGCACTTGACTCATTAAGCGAACAGGCTCTTGCGGACATTCTGGTAAAACCCAAGAATGCGCTTACGAGACAGTACAAAAAGCTCTTCGAGATCGACGGTGTAGAGCTTGAATTTACGGATGAAGCGATCGAGGTGATCGCGCACAGATCCTATGAAAGAAAGACAGGCGCGCGCGGACTTCGTTCCATTTGCGAGAAGATCATGATGGATGTCATGTTTGACATACCTTCCGATGCATCCGTTGTAAAATGTATCATTACAAAAGAAGCCGCTCTCGGTGAAGGTCAGCCCGAACTCATCTACGGCGAGGGCAACAGAAACAGCAAAACATCGAGAAACATGGCAAAATCAGGATCAAGAAAAGCCAGACCGGATGCAACAGCGTAACGGCCGAACTGTTTAAATGGATTTTGGGGCTGTCGCAATGATGCGGCAGCCCTTCGTTTGTGCGATAAACGAATGCTCCCGGTTACAGCCGGGAGGCTGTCCGAAAACCAGCCGCACAGGAGACTGTCTTCGGTAAAATTCCTCAAAAAACGGGCAGAGCTCATGTTTTTTGAGGTATTTTCACCGAATCACGCCTTGTGAGACGGGGTTGGAAAGATTTTCGGCCAGTCTGCCGGGGGACTGAGTGAACGGTCATCGGGCTGACTGTGTACGCGGGATGACATATAGGATCGGGCAGGAGTCAGCCTGCTTAAGTCGTGAGGATAAGAAATGGTTATAAGATCAGCGGAATTGGAAACGGTTTGCGGCATCACGAGCACGCTGCCGAGAAATGAGCTTCCCGAGATAGCTTTTGCGGGGAAGTCAAATGTGGGCAAGTCTTCGTTATTGAACGGACTTTTGAACCGCAAGTCCCTTGCGCGTACTTCGGCCACACCGGGAAAGACCCAGACGATCAATTACTACAGGATCAATGACAGACTGTATTTTGTGGATCTGCCCGGATACGGATATGCGAAGGTTTCCCAGGCATTAAGGGAAAAATGGGGTAAAATGATCGAAAAATACCTGAAAAAATCCCCGAGCCTCAAAGCTGTTTTCCTGTTGATAGATATCAGGCACGAACCCGGAGCCAACGACAGGCAGATGTACGACTGGATCGTGGCAAACGGTTTCAGACCCGTGATCATAGCGACCAAATCGGATAAGATATCAAAGGGCCAGATCAAAAAACAGACATCAATGATACTTAAAACCCTGAATTGTCCGTCTGATACGGTCATCCTGCCGTTCTCCGCTCCAAACAGGACCGGCGGTGCAGAGATATGGGCTGAGATAGAAAAGATATGCGGGTTTGATAAAGAAGAGAAAACTGAGGATATAACATGAAACTATTTGCCAGGGATTCCGCTTTTTACAGAAAAGTATTTGTGCTTGCGCTTCCGATAGCGTTGCAGAGCCTGATCACCATCGGTGTGAACATGCTTGATACGATAATGGTCGGGAGCCTCGGCGACAGTGCTCTGTCAGCGACATCACTGGCAAATTCGTTTATCGGTATTTATCATATCTTCTGCATGGGCCTCGGAATGGGGGCATCAGTACTGGTTTCCCGCTACTGGGGCATGAAAAGGGCAGCAACGGATTCAGCCAAAGCTGCGGAAGAGATGACACCGGAAGCAAGAAAGAAGTCGGATGAAGCGTCGATCGCACTGAAACAGACCGTTGCGATGATGCTCAGGATCACACTGGTGCTTGCGGCCCTGTTTGCGATAGTGACATTTTTGATGCCCGGGCTCCTGATGAAAATGTACACGAACGAGGAAGAGATAATCAGGCTCGGTTCGATATATTTTGAATATTCGGTAGTTACGTATTTCTTTCTCGGAGCCTCGCTGGTATGCACGATAGTTCTGCGGAGCGTCGGCCAGGTAAGGCTTCCGCTCATGGTTTCCGTCGGCGCTTTCTTTGTCAATCTCGGGGCTAATTATGCTTTTATTTTCGGAAAGTTCGGTGCACCGAAGATGGGGATCGCGGGCGCTGCGCTGGGAACCCTGATAGCCCGCGTTTTCGAAGCGGTCATGATATGCGGATATCTGTTTATAAAGGATGAATGCATCCGTTTCAGGGTCAGGGATATGTTCATGGAAACGGGCAGCCTGCTCGGCGAATATATGAGGATCAGCATACCGGTGCTCATCAGCGACGGTATACTTGCGATCGGCAATAATTCTGTGGCGATGGTAATAGGACGTCTCGGAGGAGCATTTACGGCTGCAAATGCGATAACGAGCGTTACGCAGCAGCTCAGCACCGTTGTGATCCAGGGTGTTTCCCAGGCCGGAGCCATTGTTACCGGCATGACGCTCGGAGAGGGCGATCGTGACAGGACGATGAAGCAGGGATATCTTTTCTTCGGACTCGGTCTTGCGCTCGGAACCGTATCCGCGGTATTCATCCTTCTTGCAAGCGGTCCGATCATTGCCTATTATGACAATGTCAGTGAAGAGACTATCCGCATCGCACGGCAGCTGATGGCGGCAATAAGCCTGATAATCGTTTTCCAGGGCACGAACAGCATTATGACCAAAGGTGTGCTGCGGGGCGGCGGAGACACGAAGATGCTGATGATAACCGACAACATTTTCCTGTGGGTGCTTGCGATACCGCTTGGGATACTTGCGGGATTTGTATTCAAATGGTCTGCATTTGCCATCTATATATGCCTTAAGTCAGACCAGATAGTAAAGACAGTGTGGGCATTTCTGCGGCTCAGGAGCGGCAAATGGATCAGGAAGATATCAACGGGCAGATCTGCCGACTGACAATATATTTTTGGGAGGAGTGCTATGCTTGATGCGGTAAAGGCTAAAAGTGCGGGGATTGAGGCTGTAAAGCGCGAAAATGACGCGCTTTATCTGTATTCTGAAGCCGGGATCCACAGAATTTCACCTTTTGATGAGAGGACTGTAAGGATCACGTATACGGTCAGGGAGTCATTTTCCGACAGGGAAAAGCCCGGAGTTACGGCGAAGTGTGCTTACGGAGAATGGACTTACGAGGAAACTCCCGAATGTGTGAAGCTGATCCTTGGGAAGCTCTGCGTCGTTATCGACAGGGCAAGCTCTGCTTATACATATTTTGATGAAAACGGAAGGACGCTTCTTCGCGAAAAGCGGAAAAACCCCAGAAGTCTTGAGGAATTCACAAGCTACAGGCTTGCGGAGGGTGCGGAGATAAAGAAGGAATACGTTAAGACTGCCGACGGGGAGAAGGAAGTGGTACGCGATGCTGCGCGGATACCCGACGAGAAGCTTTTTCATACGAGACAGAATTTCATCTGGCAGGAGGATGAGGCACTTTACGGGCTCGGGCAGCAGGAAGAAGGCTTCTTAAATCTGCGCGGGAATACAGTGTATGTTCATCAGGCCAACCGTAAGATAGCCGTGCCGGTGCTTGTTTCGTCAATGGGTTACGGGATGCTGTTTGATGTTTACAGCCCGATGATATTCAGTGATACGGCATACGGTTCCTATGTTTACTGCGAAGCGGCAGATGATATCGATATGTATTTTATGAACGGCGGCGGAATGGACGGAGTAGTACGGGAATACAGAAAACTGACCGGAAAAGCTTCGATGCTGCCTTATTGGGCGTTCGGATACATACAGTCACAGGAACGTTATGAAACGGCAAAAGAGATCCTTGATACCGCTGCGGAGTTTAAAAAACGCGGTATAGGGCTTGACTGCATCGTACTTGACTGGCTTTCGTGGCCGGACGGTCAGTGGGGACAGAAAAGCTTTGATGCCGGGCGTTTTGCCGATCCTTCGGCAATGATCTCCAAGCTGCATGAGATGGGCGTTCATTTCATGATCTCGATATGGCCGACCATGTCGGACGGATGCCCGAACAATACAGAATTTAAGGAAAACGGACTGTTCCTTCCTGCGAGCAATGTGTACAATGCCTTTGACGAAAGAGGAAGAAAACTCTACTGGAAGCAGGTCAGGGAAGGTCTGTTCAGGCATGGCACCGATGCGTGGTGGTGTGATTCGAGCGAACCATATACGCCGGAATGGATGCATGCGGAACGACAGGAGCCTTCGGCAATGTATTCCGATTACTGCAGGACGATCGTCAACAATATTCCCGCATGGGAAACCAGCTCGTTTGCACTGTATCATGCAATGGCTCTTTATGAAGGGCAGAGAAGTGAGCAGGGTCCGGAAAAACGTGTACTCAATCTGACCAGGAGCAGCTATACGGGTCAGCAAAGATACGGAACCGTTCTGTGGTCCGGCGATACCGATGCTTCATGGGAAACACTGAGAAAGCAGATACCCGCAGGTCTTTCGTTCTGTGCAGGCGGACTTCCTTTCTGGACGACGGATATAGGAGCTTTCTTTGTGAAAAAGGGCAACTTCTGGTACTGGCAGGGGGACTATCCTGAAACCGTTAAGGATCCCGCATACTGCGAACTGTATGTCAGATGGGCTCAGTGGGAGTGTTTTCTGCCCATGTTCAGGGCTCACGGTACGGACTGCCGGCGTGAACCGTGGAATTTTGAAAATGCGGGCAGACAATATTACGAGGCACTGGTCGCTGCGATAGGATTCAGGTACAGACTGATGCCGTATATATATTCGACAGCCGGAAAAGTATGGCAGAATGACGCATCCATGATAAGAATGCTTGCATTTGACTATCCCGGGGATAGAACTGCCCGCGAATGCAGGGATCAGTTCATGCTCGGGGAAGAGCTGATGGTATGCCCGGTGACTTCGCCCTTATGTGAAAATAATGGGAAACGCAGTGTTTATCTTCCCACTGGCGGATGGTTCGATTACTATACCGGTGAATATTATGAGGGCGGCAGATATATTGAGGCTGACGCACCTCTTGAAAGGATCCCGCTGTATGTAAAGGACGGGAGCATTATCACGGTATCGGCAAAGACCGGGGCTTCTGAGAATACAGCAGGAAATATGCCTTCAAAGATCGGGCTGGAAGTATTTGCATTAAAAGACGCGTCGTATATTTTCTATACAGACGCGGGAGACGGATATGATTATGAAAACGGTGCATTCAGGACCCTGAAGCTGACTGCAGACATCCGGGGCAGTATTGGGGAGCCTGAGATCCTGCATGACGGGATGGATACGGAACTGCCTGAATTTACCCTGATCCGTAAGAATTCACGCCTTTGAGAACGGGCTCCCTTACTTCATCAGTTCGCTCATGATCAGCGGGTACAGGCGTATTCCGGACTGCATCCATTTGGTGCACATTTTTTCGGCTTCGGTCCCGGTAGGGGTGGCAACATTGATCTCAAGCAGCTTTTCGCCGCCTTCTTCGATAAACATATTCGCGGTATAATGGCCGACGTCTGTCCGGTAGTAGTTGGAACGTACCGCGATATCGTCACGAAGGTCGATCTTGTTTTCCGAAAGGTAATTATCAACATCGGCCTTCATTGCAGGCGACAGTTCGCGTGAAAGCAGATTCAGCGCGGCTTCTCCGGATTCTGTTATTGAATACAGGGTTTTGCCGTGATACTGGTCCTTATTGATATAACCGTCATCGATCAGTTCGCCGACAAGTTGCTGAAGGTTGAAATAATCGGTAAAATCGTCCTTTAAAAGGAATTTGCTCAGAGAGTTGTTCGAGATCGGATAATCCACTCTGTGCAGAATGTATAAGATCGTAAGTCTGTATAATAAACCTGTTTCCTGCAGCATATTATTTCTCCTGTTCTAAAAACGGGCCGGGGCCTGATGTGCGTTACCGGACATGTTGTGTCGGAATGTGTCCGGTCCGGGTCATAAGCCGGTCGGTGTCTGGACATAAATGATTTGGTAGTATAATTAATCAAAAAATTTATATAAAATACAAAATCTTAAAAATGTCCGAAAACCGCTTAAATCCCGAAACAGTAACAATCATACAACATATGTTTGTAAAACGCAATAAATATTAATGCTTGCCAAGTATGATTTTTAATGTTAAAATACGTGTACAAAAGTTTTGTTCTTGTAACACGTCATAAGATCTGTATCTGCACCAAATTCGTTTATTTCGTATGCAATCCGGGATTTACATTTATGAATAAGGAGGACGATTTATATATGGATTATGATAAAATGTCATTGGCACAATTGCGCGAAGCAGCCAAAAACAGTGGACTGAAGAATATTTCGACATTGAAGAAGCAGGAATTGCAGGATCTGTTGAAGAAAGAATCGGATTCTGTTGAAAAAGCGGCCAGGGAGCTTGAAAAATTCGCGGCCGCGGAAGAACAGAAAAATGCCGGGAAGGCTAAAACCACAGCAAAAAGAGGTCGTTCAAAGACAGAAGAAAGCTCAGACGATCAGGATGATAAAAAAGCAGCCCGGAAGGAGAAGACCGGGGAGGCTTCCGGGAACAAACCGGCTCAGGAGAAAAAAGCCGCGAAAACAACGGCTGAAAAGGCCGCCGGCGAAGATAAACCCGTAAAAGGCACATCCGACAGGGCAAAAGCCGGAACCGGCAGGGAAAAGGCTTCCGCCAAACTCTCAGAAGAAGAGAAAAAGCCCGCTGAAGTCAGGGAAGAAGGCGTGACGGAGAAAAAGCCCGGGTCTGATAAAAAGCCTTTGATTGATAAAAAGCCTGTACAGGCAGGAAAAGAAGAAAAGGCCTCCGGCAAAAAGCCCGCGGAAGCAAGGAAGGAAGAGCAGGCCTCCGGCAACAAGCCTGCGGAAGTAAGGAAGGAAGAGCAGTCTTCCGGGAACAAGCCCGCGGAAGTAAGGAAAGAGGAGCAGGCCTCAGGCAACAAGCCTGCGGAAGCAGGGAAAGAAGAACAGGCAGCCCGGGTTACCGACAGTAAGCCCGGAGAAATGAAAAGAGAAGAACGTTTTCCTGACTTTAAGGTTGTCGGCAACAGATCCCAGAACGGACAGCAGTTCCAGTCGAACCAGTTCAGGCCCCAGCAGGGCAGACCGGCAGAACGGCAGCGCTATAACAACGCGACCGAGGGGAAGATCTATTCTTCGGCAAAGATCACATCGGAAGAACGCGAAGCTCTCGACCCCGGGCTTTCACCCGAGATAGAGCATCTTGACAGCGGTGACACCAAGATGGGCATCCTTGAGGTCATGCCCGAAGGTTTCGGTTTTATCCGCTGCGACAATTTCCTGCCCGGAGAGAACGATGTATATGTTTCACCGGCGCAGATCAGGAAATTCAACTTAAAGACCGGCGATATCATTTCAGGCAATACCAAGGTAAGGCTTCAGACCGAAAAATTCAGTGCACTGCTGTATATAAAGACGATCAACGGGATCCATCCCAATGAGGCCGTTAAACGCAAGAGATTTGAGGAACTGACACCTGTATTCCCTCATGAGAGGATCAGGCTTGAAACAAGAGGATGTATACCGGCGCTCAGGATCGTCGATCTGCTGTCACCTATCGGCAAGGGACAGCGAGGAATGATCGTTTCGCAGCCTAAAGCAGGAAAGACGACCCTGCTCAAGCAGATCGCCAAGGCAATGCAGACGAACTATCCGGAACTGCATATCATCATTCTTCTGATCGATGAACGTCCCGAGGAAGTTACGGACATGAAAGAATCGATCCAGGGTTCGAATGTTGAGGTTATCTATTCAACATTTGACGAGCTGCCCGAGAATCATAAGCGTGTATCCGAAATGGCGATAGAAAGAGCCAAGAGACTTGTGGAACACGGCCGGGACGTTGTTGTGCTGCTTGACAGCATTACAAGACTTGCAAGGGCTTACAACCTCACATGCCAGCCCAGCGGACGTACTCTTTCGGGAGGTCTTGATCCGGCGGCGCTTCATATGCCCAAGAAATTCTTCGGTGCAGCAAGATGCATGAGAGAAGGCGGATCGCTGACAGTCCTGGCAACGGCGCTCGTTGAGACCGGCAGCCGTATGGATGATGTTGTATTCGAGGAATTTAAGGGTACGGGCAACATGGAGCTCGTTCTTGACAGAAACCTGTCCGAACGCCGCATTTTCCCCGCGATCGATCTTCCGAGATCAAGCACCAGACGTGAGGATCTGCTTCTTAACAAGGATGAGATCGATGCCAACAATATACTGCGCCGTGCCTTCAATTCGTCAAAGGCTGATGATGTTGTCGAAAAGATCATCGGTATGTTTGCAAGAACACGCACCAATGCCGAATTCATCGACATGCTGAAGAATACACGGCTTGGCTGAAAAAAGGAAAGTAAATTAAAGATCTGAGAGGAATAAGATGAGTGATATCAGAGAAGAAATAAAGCGGCGCCGCACATTTGCGATCATTTCGCATCCCGATGCGGGCAAGACGACTCTGACGGAGAAGCTTCTGTTATACGGCGGAGCGATCAATCTGGCAGGGTCGGTAAAAGCTAAGAAAACCGCAAGGCATGCCGTATCGGACTGGATGGAAATAGAAAAAGAGAGAGGTATTTCGGTCACAAGCTCCGTAATGCAGTTTAATTACGGAGGATACTGCATCAATATTCTTGATACACCGGGACACCAGGATTTCTCCGAGGATACCTACAGAACCCTGATGGCGGCAGATTCGGCGGTCATGGTCATTGACGGATCCAAGGGTGTTGAGGCACAGACAATAAAGCTTTTCAAGGTCTGTGTAATGAGGCATATTCCGATATTTACGTTCATCAACAAGATGGACCGGGAAGCACGCGATACCTACGAGCTTCTCGATGAGATAGAGACGGTGCTCGGGATCAGGACCTGCCCCATGGACTGGCCGATCGGCTCGGGCAAGGGATTTCAGGGCGTATATGACAGGCAGACAAGAAAGATAAGCCGCTATTATGCCGCCAATAACGGCATGAAGGAGGTTGAGGCTGTAGAGGCCGTGATCGGTGATCCTTCTCTTGATGAGATCATAGGCAGGACCGCGCACGAGAAACTCAAAGAAGAGATAGAGCTTGTTGAGGGCGCTACGGATGCATTTGATCTTGAACGTGTTCAGAAGGGTGATCTTACACCGGTATTCTTCGGTTCGGCACTGAATAATTTCGGAGTGGAGAATTTTCTGAGGTATTTCCTTAAAATGACACCCCCTCCGCTTGCAAGGACCGCTTCGGGGGATATGATCGATCCGGCTGTCAACGGTTTTTCGGCATTTGTTTTCAAGATACAGGCCAATATGAACAAAGCCCATCGCGACAGGATCGCGTTCATGAGGATATGTTCCGGCAAATTCGATGCCGAAAAGGAAGTCTATCATGTTCAGGGAAAGAAGAAACTTCGTCTTTCCCAGCCTCAGCAGCTGATGGCCGAGGAGAGAAAGGGCATCAGCGAAGCCTATGCCGGAGATATCATAGGAGTGTTCGATCCCGGTATTTTCTCGATCGGTGACACGGTATGCGCTCCCGACATGAAGGTCGAATATGAGGGTATACCTACCTTTGCGCCCGAACATTTTGCCAAGATACGCCAGATGGATACGATGAAACGCAAGCAGTTTATCAAAGGCGTGATGCAGATCGCACAGGAAGGCGCTATCCAGATATTCCAGGAATACAATACCGGCATGGAAGAGATAATAGTCGGAGTTGTCGGCGTACTGCAGTTTGATGTATTGAAATTCAGGCTGGAATCGGAATATGGTGTGGAAATAAAGATGGAGACGCTTCAGTACGAATATGTACGCTGGGTTACTTCTTCTCCGAAGCCGCTTGAGGAGCTTAACGTGACTTCCGATACCAAGAGAGTCAAGGATCTTAAGGATAATCCGCTGCTTCTGTTTGCGCATGAATGGAGCATCAGAACTGTTCAGGAGAGAAATCCCGGATTGAAACTCGAAGAATTCTCGAAAAACTGAATGTCAAAAAAGTGTTTCGTAATGGAACACTTTTTTTAATTATATTTCGCAAATAAGAAAATACTTGTTATTTGTTCGCTTTTGGTGTATAATTCTTTATCGAAGCGTGGTTACGCCTTTTAAGCTGACTGACGCGAAAAATCTTTTCATAAGGAGGAAGATGCCCCACTGTCTGGTGGCCATCGACGCGCTAACTGCTAAGAAGCTTGAAGATTAAGCTGGCGATCATTATCGCCGCACTGTGTGTTGTTCTCCTCATTGTAGAAGGACAGACGACACTGAAGAAGGTAAAACCCAGTTTTGAAGATCTGCTTAATGGCAAGTATAATGCCGAAACGGAATACTTTGCCGCAGTTATCGACGGATGGCTCAAAGACAGTACCGCTTCCATAACCGCGGTTGAGGCCGTTCTTAATGCAGCAGGCTCAACAGCCACGGCAGAGGAGCTGGTCAATGTACTGACAAACCTTACCGAGACAGACAAAATGTCTGACATGATCTATGTACAGTTTGCCGCAGGCACCTTCCTTAATGGCTCCGGGTGGGTTCCCGATCCTTCATGGGACGGGCGCACAAGAGGATGGTATACAAGTGCGGTTGCAAACAAGGGCAGCTACTATTTCAGTTCTCCTTATGTTGACGCTGCTTCGGGAGGCCTTATCCTTTCCATCGCCAAATATTTTAATTTTAACGGACTTGAGGGCGTTATCGGGACAGACGTACTTGTTGACGATCTTCTTGCGGATGTTGGCGACCTTGGCAGGAGTACCGGTGATTCGGGAGCCTATATCTTCCTGACAGCCGGTGACGGTTCGATGATCTACCATCCGTATGAAAAGTTTGAATCAACAGTAGATGAGATAAAGAATGTATC
>JAILIQ010000049.1 GCA_024695205.1 Lachnospiraceae bacterium | reverse complement strand
AATGAGTCATCCGTATATTCGGGATATATTATCGTTCCGAGCGATCTGAGCAGGCCGTGGTTTACGGGACCGGGGTGTTTGTCCTGTTTGTTGAATTCGTTTCTTTCAATACTGCCCACATAGATATACTCGACATTGTATTTCTTTATAAGACCGCTGACCTTATCCCTGTCGTTCGAAGTATAGATGGTCTCGATATCTTCGGTCCTTTCATCAACGATCTTGGGAACGCCGTCTCCGGCTTCACTCTGCCAGAGCCATTCGTGGGTCCTCCACCCGAGAAGTGTCGGAAGACCGGTCCTTACCGATACTCTGCAGTAATCCGTGTAGGAATCTCCGTTGACCTCAAGCATTACGGGCCTTCCATCGATATTGGCGTTTATCCAGTTGGTGGCCGAATAATCTTCCATGTTAACGGTTTTTAAGTATTCTCCGGCATTAAGCCCCTTATAATTTTCCGATTTTGTCCATTCTCCGAACCAGGCTTTTGTCGAATTGTTGAAATATCCCGTCGTCATTGCAAGGATAACAAGCGCACAGAATGCAAAAATCCGCCTCCCTCTTGTTCTTGAGAAGCACAGAAGCTTTATGATCGCATAGGACATCGCGATACCGAAGAGTATATAGCTCTGGTATGTGAGCTTGAACATCGTGTTGGCACGTTTATAATCGCCCGAATAAATGTCCTTGACATATATGAGCTCCGGAAGCAGCACAAGCCCGATAGCGCACAGACCGATCGTTATCATAAACAGATCGCTTATGTTCATATTGGCGATAAATCTGAACAGCCCTACATCCTTTCCGGCTTTCTTTTTATCGTCCTTCTTTACCGGATCGTGATCAAATACACCTATAAGCTGCTGTTCCTTTATCACATGGAACAAGAGCATGACAACGCACAGAACGGGCAGCAGCCACAGGATCGCGAGCTGGTATAAGGGGGTGTGGTTTTCCGCGATATTTACCGAAGTCGATATCTGGTTGAAATTGATCGTAAACGGCAGGCATACGATCTTGGCAAGTCCGTAAACGACTATCGCATGCAAGAGCGTAAGCTTGAGCGTTATCCACGAAAAATTGTAGATAACCGCATTGGAGAACAGTATGATCGCGCCCGATACGACAAAATAGATCGGAAAATCCCAGAAATTCGTGGTATGGAACAGACCGATGAAAAATCCTATCAGCAGCACATGAGGACTGAACACCTCCGCAAGAAGTGCCGGAACTCCCCATAGCGTTTTCTTAAAAATGCCGGTTTCAGACGATATTCCACTGTTTTTCTTTGACTTTGCGGACTGAGTGCTGCGTTCTTTTTCATTGTCAGTGATCGCTGTGGCAGCATCACCGAATATACCCTTTCTCGCAAGCAGCATCCTTTCCTTCCGGATCTGAAGGTAGGCATAAAGTATTCCGGCAACCGTGAGCACGAACATAATATTGATGACATGCGCGTGCAGATCTCCAAGGACAAAGGAATAAAGCGGAAATTCATGGATCGTCTTATCATTGGTCTCGGGATTGTAGCCTATATATCTTGTTGCATTCGGGAACCAGTAGCCTGGGAAATTATATCCTGCCGATTCGGCAAATTTGTCGACTCCGAGCATCGTACGCAGCCATGGAATGAATTTTGCGTAAATGATATAATGGGCATTCGAAGTAAAGCTGACAGCAATGCCTGCGATTCCTGCGGTTATAACGGGAAGTATCTCGGTTGTCCACTTTCCGTTCCGTCTTTCATCGGTCAGCATATCGGATATCGCATTGGCAGCGATCGAAGCGGGCATTGAAAAGCCGAATGCGGCAACCATCATGAGCATCAGGTTGTAACCGTATTCAACGCCCGATCTTGTCAGCTTCGAAAGATATGTTGCCATGAACTGTCCGACATAATAGTAATTGATGGGCTTTCCTGCAAGCCAGATGTCTTCGGGAGGCATATATTCGGACTTTTCCATCGCTTTCATAAATCCGAAATCCATCAGCTTCTCGGTCGTTCCGTAAGCTTCGGGCTTAAAGCATTTCAGATAGGTCCAGAACGCGAAAATGCACATGAATACGACTTCCGCGACTATGATGTATATGATATTGCCTGCATTGATGCTTATCCTGCGTTTTTTTATCCCGAAATACAAAATCGCCGCATTTGCGATAAGACAGATTATCAGGCAGATACAGATACCTGCAGTATTAAATTTCACAATATGACATGATGACAGAAACCAGACCATCCATCCCGATATCCCGACACCGATCGCCTTTGAGAAAATCCAGCCCTTATCGCGGAAATTCCCAAATACGATCATGGACAGTGGCATAAATACAAATCCCAATGCGAGAATGCTCAGCCACCACATCATAAAATAATGCAAATCACTCATACCGTGTCAATGTCCTTTATCTGATTATTGATAGTTTTAAAGTCCTTAAGGGCCTGTTTTCCGATCCTGAAGATACGTTTCAAGTTTATCGAATTGACGCCGCCCTGTCTGGGCCTGAAAGTGATCGGAATGTATTTTACGGACTGCTTTCTTTTGGCGTAGATCACCGAAAGGATGACATTCGAAAGATTAAAATCCTTCGGGACATACTTAAGATTTTCTTTCAGTCCCTCAGCCTTCATAAGCCTGAAAGGCGTGTTGGCATCGGTCAGTGTAACCCCAAAGCATATCCTGCAGACAAGCTTCAGTGTCTTGGTCACGAATTTCCTCGAAAACCCGTCCTGACGCCCTTTTCTGTGGCCGATCACCATATCGTGAGCATCCTTAAGATCCCAGAACTGCCCAAATTCCGAAGCAAGTGTCTGCCCGTCGGAATCGGTCTGGAAAACAAAATCCGCCCCATGCTCAAGCGCATAGTTATAGCCGTACAGAACAGTTGCGCCGTGTCCTCCGTTAGGCTTTGTAAGTGCTACCATCTTTTCGCGGCTTGCGGCCAGCTTTTCAAGCACCTTATAAGTATCATCCCTGCTTCCGTCATCGATGATCACAAGCCTTGAAAGGTCATTACGCTCTTCTATAACGGGATACCAGTCATTTACGACCTCTTCTATATTGGCCTGCTCGTTGTAGGCAGGTATTACAATATACAACGTATCCATTCCCATCCTCCGCAGTTATATATTTTTATAGTTTTCCGTGCTGTAACGGATATTTATGATCATTTCGACCTTCCAAGATCATATATTTTCACCAGATCCTGTCCGGTTCCCTCCGAATAGACCACTTCAAACATATCGTCAAACAATCTTTCGTTTACTTCATATTCGTCCGATTCCCTGACAGCCCGGTCTATGACGGCATAATCAAGTCCGTTTTGCGTTATCAGATCCCGAAGCTCCAACGGGTTTTCGGCACCGTATGCAGCCCTTACGACCTTGTCGCGGTAAACAGTATCATATCCTGCCGACCAGCCGAAATACTGCCACGCGTTATACATCGAAGCACCGCTTGCGATCAGGGAACATGCGACGGGATAACCGTTCAGGAAATAATTTGAAGTCAGGAACAGATCCTTTGATGTACAATTTTCCCTTATCCAGTCGGTAATGTCACTCTGCATCGAAAACTTTATCGCATTCTCATATTTGTTTTTTCTCAGCACGACGCCGAGCTCATAAATACCGGTGCATGTAAGACACAGCACCAGAAGCACCGCGGTCAGCTTATACCAGAGATCCTTCTTTGAGAACATCTCGGTAATATATCCCGCCGCAAATATCCCCATCAGCATCACAGAGATCATTATATATTTATGATTCACCGCGATATCCGGAGTCAGCGAAACAAAAAACGACAGGATAAAGGGTGTCGAAAATGCGAACAATACAAGCTTTTCCAGACTTTTTAACGTAACAAACGCTATCGGCAGCATGATCATAAGAATGCCGAACAGCCTTAAGATATAGACCAGCACACCGAAGAAATTGGTATCGGTTGCAAGGAAACCGTATCTGTAGCTGAAGCTGAACGCACTCTCGTCGATAAAAAAGCCTGTCTGTATCATCGAGAGTATCCCGGCGCATGCGGCAAGTATCAGATATTCCAGCCTTCTGTCGGCAAATGCGGCGATAAAGAACAGTACAACGACCGTACCGATCAGCACCGCTCCGTTCCAGAAACCCATGATCCCGAGCAATATTCCGGTAAAAACGGCCTGTTTTATATTTACGGGAAGCCATCCTTCCCTGCTGAACAAACTTGATCTTACGGCGATGATCACATTTGCGCCTGTATTTTTATCATCAGCCTTTACCATCCTTTTTCCTGCTTCATAAAGTGGTTCAAGATACAGCAGGATAATGATGAGCAGTACGATAAGCGCAAAGGCAAAATGTCTCTGATTGCAGTAAACATTCAGATTCCACAATCCCCAGTCTTCATGATCCGTGATCCCGACAAATGCGGTACCGTTAAACAGGTCATTTATCCGGCTCCCGTCAGGGAGCGAAGCAAGGTGATAAAACAGGGCAAAAGAACTTCTGAAGGCAAACAGAAGCATGCTTAGGACTCCTGCAAGCCTTTTTCCCGTTATTTTGACCGCAAGCGCGTAAAGCACGCTGAAAGCCCCGGTAAATCCGAGGATCGACGGGATATTAAACGCATGATCTATCCTTAATCCGAGATATTCAAGATTACCGACAAGGAATGTGAACATGAAGTGGTATTTTACGTCACTTCCCGCACACACACTGTATTGTGTCGGAAAATTGTTCATGAACGAAAACGATCTGATCATGCTTATATGCGGAGTAAAATCGCTGAATACCGAAAATCCGACATAAACCCGGTCTTTCATTACTGCAAACGAGGTATACATCAGAACCGTTGCAAGTATCAGCACACCTAGCATGATCTCGGCTTCGAAGATCCTGATCTCCTTTATTTTAGCGATGATCCCGGTATTATTTTTACGTAAGGCCGTTCTTATACCGTCTCGGCGGTCAAGGTAAATCAGGCCCGCCGCAACAATGACTGCGGCAAGGATAAATCCTATGATATCGGCTGTTTTAAGCGGATCCCGGCTGTCCTTAAATATATAAGCCAGAATGTATACGATCCATGTCATGGTCATGGTCCCGGATACGAACCATGCGGGCAGCTTTACGAAATAATCCGAAAGCATGACATTGCTGCCCCT
>JAILIQ010000044.1 GCA_024695205.1 Lachnospiraceae bacterium | reverse complement strand
CATACCAAAGTAATGTATTCAAAAGGTTTTTCATCAACGGAAGACGTTATTGACGAGAAGCTTGCCGCAGACGCCAGGGAAAAGGCTGCCGAGGCCGATGTTGTAGTTATCTTTGCGGGACTTCCCGATTCGTTTGAATCGGAAGGATATGACCGTAAGCATATGAGACTTCCCCAGTGCCAGAACAGGCTTATCAGAGAGATAGCCGATATACAGCCCAATACGGTTGTTGTCCTGCACAACGGTTCTCCGGTATCGATGCCCTGGATATCAAACGTTAATGCTGTTCTTGAAGCATATCTCGGAGGTGAAGCATCGGGAGAAGCGGTTGTGGATATTCTTTTCGGAAAGGTCAATCCGAGCGGTAAGCTTGCGGAGACTTTCCCGGTCGGCATCAAGGATACGCCCTGCTATAATTTCTTCCCCGGGAACAGACTGACTGTTGAATACAGGGAGGGGCTGTTTGTCGGATACAGATATTATGACAAGGTCAATGCGGAGGTTCTGTTCCCCTTCGGGCACGGTCTTTCATATACAACTTTCTTGTACAGCGATCTCAGTGTGGAAAAGGGAGACAGATCCGCAAAAGTTAAATTTAAAATAAAGAACACCGGAAAGCTTGCAGGAGCCGAGGTTACACAGATATATGTCGGAAAGATAGACAGCCGTATACTCAGGGCTCCCAAGGAGCTTAAGGGCTTTGTAAAAGTATTCTTAAAGCCCGGTGAGGAAAAAGAGGTTATCTGTGATCTTGACGAGAGGGCGTTCTCGTATTATTCGAAGGGAGCGGGACGCTGGGTTATAGAACCCGGTAAATACGGAATCTGTGTAGGCGCATCGAGCCGTGATATCAGACTGAAGGATCAGGTGGAATTTGCGATCGCCGATGAAGGCAGGAACGAGTTTACCGAAGAGCAGCTTCCCACTTACTTCTTCGGTACGCCTGCTGCGATCCCGGATGCCGAATTTGAGACACTTCTCGGCTTTGAGATCCCTCCGGTTGATTTTGCTTCCGACGAGAAATTCGATATCGACAAAACACTTGAGGATGTAAAGAATTCACCGACCGGCAACAAGTATTTTGTTCCGCTTCTTTCAATGCTGTGCCGCAGAAGGCTTACAAAGAGGGAAGCCTACGAAGAAGAGGGAATGTCCGAGATACCGCTTCATTCCGTTGTATGCATGTCCGGCGGAAAGTTCACCGTTGATATGGCCGACAGCATCATACAGATCGTAAACGGCGAAAATGTTTATGAGAATTTCAAAAAGCTGGGGCTTAACGGCCTGGGCAAGGTTGGATCAAGTATCAACGAAACCGGCTCCAAAGTGATCAAAAAAGGAAAAGACGTTGCACGCAGTGTATTTGAAGCCGGAAAGAAAGCAATAAACAGGAATTCTGAGAAAACGGAGGAGTGCGACATGAGTAGCGAAAACAACAGCGGTTTCAACGCAGAGAAGCTTGGAGAGAAGCTTGGAGAAGCAGGAGCGAAACTTGGCGAAGTCGGAAAGGGTCTTATCGATAAGCTCGAGCAGAGCGGCGTTAAGGATAAGATCGAAAGCGCGGGTCTTAAGATCGGTGACAAACTCGACAGTCTTGAACTTGACAAGAAGCTTGAGAAATTCATGAACAAAGCATCGGAGAAGGCTGACGACTTTGAGAAGGGACTTAAGAAAAAGTTTGACGACAAGTCGGAGGAATAATACGTATCAAAGAGGTTTATAGGCATGACACATATTCATAATCCCATTATCTGGGCCGATGTGCCCGATGTTGATGTGATAAGGGTCGAAAATACGTTTTACATGGTAAGTACCAGCATGCATTCCATGCCGGGATGCCCGGTGATGCGCAGCTACGATCTGAAACACTGGGAGATCGTCAGCTATGTATTTGACAGACTTGAAGAGGCTGACGGGAACAATCTTGAGAACGGATCGAATATTTACGGAAAAGGCAGCTGGGCGGCATCACTTCGATATGTGAACGGTTATTTCTACTGCCTGTTCAATTCAAATGATGCGGGGCATGCCTACATTTTCCGTACCCGGGATGCGGAAAGCTCAAACTGGGAGAGGTTTTCGCTTAAGGCATCCCTTCATGATCCCGCGATGCTTGTCGACGGGGAAAAATGTTACATTCTTTACAGCAACGGGGATATCAGGCTTGTTGAAATGACGGAAGATATGCTTGACATAAAGCCCGAGACTGACAGGCTCTTCTTCGAATCACAGCGGGAAGGCATGGGTCTGAGGGCCGAAGGAGGTCATGCTTACAGGATCGGTGACTGGTATTACGGTATATATATCGAATGGCCGCGGGAAGGCAATTGCAGACGCCGGGTCGTCGCCTACAGATGGAGATCGTTCGAAGGTCCCGTAGAGCACAGGGTCGTACTCGACGATGATATGGGATACCATAATGCCGGTGTTGCACAGGGCGGTCTGATCGATCTTCCGGACAATAAGGGCTGGGTCGCAATGCTGTTTCAGGATCATGGCGCTGTCGGAAGGATACCCTGCCTCGTACCCGTCACGTTTGAGGATGACTGGCCTGTTATGGGTGTCAACGGAAAAGTGCCTGAGGATTTTGATATCGATCTTGAAGAAATTCCTTGTCCGGATGCCCAAGGACAGGATGATGCAAGATCTAAGAAGGATAAGATATGCCTGACTGAGAACTATATGCTCAGTGGCAGTGATGATTTAAATCATGATTTAAATATTTTGTCCCCGAAATGGCAATGGAACCATAATCCGGATGATTCCCTGTGGTCTTTCAAAAAGCATAAAGGCTGTCTGAGACTTGAAAACGGTCATCTGACAGATGGGATACTTCAGGCGAGAAACACTCTGACACAGCGGACATACGGTCCCGGCTGTGTTGCGAAGGTGCATCTTGATACAGAGGGTATGAAGGACGGCGATCGTGCCGGTCTGGTAGCCCTTCAGGGATTGTTCGGACTTATCGGAGTCAGGTGTTCCGCTTTGCCCGACGGGTCCAGGGAAAAGAAGATGACCAAATATCTGTTACAGGAATTTTTTTCCTTCCTTTTTGAATAGATGGTGGTATGCT
>JAILIQ010000018.1 GCA_024695205.1 Lachnospiraceae bacterium | reverse complement strand
CAGTTCAAGCAGATTGCCTATCTTTACCACCGTATCGGTATCGGCCACTGCAGCGGCCTCTTCTCCGAAAAGCCACTCCGTCGAGCCCGATAAGGCTCCGAGGACTGTCGGGATCCTGAATTTCTGCGGATCCTTTGACAGACTGACCGAAGTCAGGTCTCCTCCCGCGCCGGTGCAGCATATCTGCGTATAATCATCGGCCAGATCGATCCCGACCAGGATTCCCTTGTCTGTCGCCATATGCGGCACCTCCTTCCTTCTGCGGTAATATCTGGTACCCGGGTACTCCTGTACTCCTGTACTCCCGTACTCAGGTATTTATGTATTCAGGTACACATATGCTCATTTCCCAAGCTCATTTCCCAAGCACATTTACCCGGCTGCTCATGCCGTCAGCTGCCCCGGTTATGACCTTTTGTCTCATATCAACGGTTTGAACAATGTTTTGCCTATATAATCGCTCTTGATATAGTTCTCAAGAAGTCTTACCATGGTCTTCGGATCGTTAAGTTCCTGTGCGGTTATGATCAGATTCAGCTGGTGGAAACCGGTCTCGTCTCCGCCCGCAAGCTCCGGATCAACGCTTATCTCGCCGCTTTCCGTGATAGCGTAATCATCTTCTTTTTCTTCGGAAATATAGTATTGAAGCACCTCTCCGTAAAACAGCATGAATTCCCTTACGAAAATACCGTACCCCATATCACGCATCAGAGCTTCCTTATAATCCCCGCCGCCGTTGTCATTGATACAGTAACGGATCTTGACGCAGGTACTCGGATCGGTATGATACTCCACATAATGCCGTTCACGGATGCTTTCCGGAATCCTGATCCCGTCCGAGAAATTCTTAAAGAACGGCAGCACGATGCCCTTATTGACCATTGCTTCAAGCTTCTTTTCAATAAATGCCCTGTTGGCTTCCGAAAAGCTTCGAAGCTTCGAAAGCTCTTTAAGAAGAGCCAGCGTACATATCTCATTGTCGTCATACATCAGTTCATGACGCATGATGTCAAGCATCTCGGGCTCGGCAAGCTGGTCAAGCACCAGACATTTGTATGCGTAATAGGACAGGAATGCACTTATCAGCCTCCGGTTGGTGCCATGGCCGTAGTAATGCCTGAAAACATCATTTGCGAAGCTCATATCGTTCTGTGTGAACAATATCTGCTGGAGCAGCCTCTCTTCAAGGTCGGTGCAGTCGACATTCATCTCGCGGGCCGAACGCCACAGGCGATACATGCTTTCCGTGGAACCGTCGTATTTTTCAACAACTCTGTTTGCGACACGCAGCGAACTGCTCCGCCTGAAGAATACATAGCAGCAGATCGAGGTAAACAGCGGTTCATCGCATACTTCGTCCCCTGTTTCGAGCAGTTTCTCAGCCATATCGGAAAGCCTTCTGACATCAACACCCATGAATCCGTAAAGGACCATATTGCGCATGGCGAGGCTGTACAGTTCTCTTTGTATCATGAAACCGAGCATCCTTGCCCTGTCATGCCTGTTCAGATCCTTAAGATCCAGCCCGACAAGGAGCTTCTCCATCTGCTCGCCTTCAAGATTATCGTAATAATACTCTATCAGATCTCTGGTGCATTCAAGCCTGAAACGCTTATCCAGATTGGTTTCGTTAATGATCCTTTTCTGAATGTCGGTGATCTCCTTGCTCTCACCGCGATAACGCGCGGATTCGAGCGAATAGAGGCTTACCATCTCATTGTCGGAACATTCGCTCAAACACAGTCTCATAAGTGCCTGCGAGGAAACCATCTTCTCGGGATGGGCCTTATTCAGTACGACACGCCCGCCCTGTTCATCGGTTGCGAGAATGACCGCGTCCCCTGTAAAGATATCACAGTACGCGACACCGTTCTCGACTCTGTATTCGGCCTCATCGCTGAGTTCCTTATGCGAAACAATGACTGTTACGGCATTCTGCACGCGTATCCTGTGTTTAAACATGATCGCGGGAAGTGCCGAAGCATCACTGCCGTTCAGATCATTTTCGGAAATAAGATTATTGTATAAATATGCCAGATTGTCATCAAGCTCTCCGTCGGCGAGCTTCTTTACAGCAAATCCGGTCGCGGCACCGATCAGTGACTCGCTTACCCTGTCACGTCCGCCGGATCTGAACCTGACCATATTGACATAATATGCGGCCTTACGGTCTTCACTGACCTCCGTGCCGTCACCGAAATAGCCTGACATCTCTCTGGGCAGCTGCTTTTCAAGCGGATTGTCGAGCAATTCAAGGCAGCGCTCAAAAATCCCGTTGACCGGGACCTCCTCCCTGATCCCCTCCGCAAGGATATCATAAGCGTCCGGGCCGGTTTCCCCGCTGATTATCACATAACGACAAAGAGCTTCAAGCACTTCCTTATACTTGTATTCGGCATAAGCCGCCTTCAGCACACGGCCCTGCAGAGGCGTCATCTCTTTCGTCCGCACCGCAAGATAAGCCGCAAACCTGACCGCATCCTTGCTCAGGATGTCATTTTTGATCCCATAATAAAATGCATTCAGATCAAATCCCGAAAAATCCTTCATAACAGTGGGTTCTTCGTTGATCATTCTTGCCGCTTCAAGCAGAACGAGCGCAGATGAATTTCCGTACTGCGAATTTTTAAATGTACCGTATCGCGTGCTGCGCGAAATACGCTTCTTTGAATCAAGCTCAACACAGCCGGTGAAAATAAGTGCATCTCCGGTACGTTCATACATCTCACGAAGTCGCTCCTTCGCATCAAGTCCGACAGCACTGTCGGGTTCAAGCACTGCCTCAAGAAAGAGCTCCAGCGCAAATTCCCTGTCGGACATATCATTTTCACTGCCGCTGACGGTCTTGAGGATCCCTGCTGCCTGCTGGTTTTTACCCTGCACATACATCATGAAACAGCGCAGAAGCTTGTCGAATAAGGCTTCCTCGCGGTATCCCTTAAGGCTTTCAAGCACCTTCTCTTCCTCATGCACAAAACGGGATTTAGAAAGCTTACCCTGTCTGTACTCAAGAATGTTGGAGATAAGCTTCATCTCATAGTAACGCCATCTGCGCTTTGCAAGGCGTTCCTTCATAGATCCGCCGCTGTTCTTACATACAACGGGAACTGTGATGTCGCAGTCGATACCGGTTACCGAAACAGCACCGTAATTGGTGCCGGCATGAAGCTTGTCAACATCTACCGTGATCTCAAGCCTGAATTCATTTCCGACAAAATCCTCCGAAAAGATCAGCTTACGCTCGGGCTCGAGGAAATCACCCGACACATCAACCACAAGCTGGGAATATCCCCAGGTATCGCGTTTCAGGATGATGCTGCGGGTTTCCTGTCCGGTAATATTTTCGAAATTAAGGCTCGGGATCTCGCATGAGATATGAACAGGCTTTTTTTTGCGCGTAAAAATCAGAAACTGCTCCATTGCCAGGCTGACATTGCCTGATTTCAGAAGGGTCTCGCAAATATTGTCATATTCGGAATTGTAAACACTGAGATTATTGCGGAATTCCTCCGACTTAAACAAAGTCTTGGCCTCGCTCCAGTTGCTCTGGGCAAGACTTGTAAAATGGAACAGATCCGAAGCCGGACCGATCGAAGTCTGGCTTGTGGGCACGCTGCATTTAGCCGAGAACGGAATATCGGCTTCTCCGAATTCGCTGATGATCGTGATCGTGGCCTGAACAGTGTCGTTAATATCAAGAAATGATGCGTCAAAACGGAATCTGATCTCGTTAACGGCGTCATAAAAAGAAGTCCTGTCAAATGTGATGAGCGAGTCCGTAGCAACAACAGCCCCTTTGAACGGCTTGTCGGCTGTTGAAGACACAGAAAAAGAACCCTCATAAGCTTTTCCCGCTTCTGCGCGTATGTTGATACTGCTGTCAGAAACGATCAGCTCAGGATGGTCAAAAGAAAAAATCCCCTTGGCGAACCTTTCTATCTTGTCTCTCATCTTAATTGCCAACCCCGACATTAACACATAGTTATCTATGTTGGATTATACCATTATTTCTATTGAAAGGCAAGTTTTGTTATTTCAGTTTTTATGATGTTGGTTTGTTGTGTAGTTCATGATTTGTGTATGCAAAAAATTTTTACACTTTTCTTGAAAAAACGCTTGACAAAATATGTTTTGTATGAGACAATGTTCTCAGATAAACAAGCCTCATATTTGTTTTACTTGAGTTATCCGCAAAAAATACCCCTCATGAATGTGGGTAACTCATCCTCCCTTACATCAGAGCGTAGATTCCCCCAAAATCTGCGCTCATTTTTTTATCACTTTATACCACAGTATCTCTTTTCACATTGTTTACAAATCCCTAACTTAACCTGTACCTTAAACATTTTTGTTAGGGTTTTCTGTTACGATTTGACTCTTATTTCTTCTTGCCGATCTTCATATGAAATTCCGCGGAAAACTTCGGCAGCGGCAATCGGTATTTCTCAGCAAGCGCAGGGCCGCAGGCATTTGAGCCGACCCCAGCCATCTTATAGTCCACACACAGAATATTGCTTGGGCTTTTTACCAGATCATAATTATGTCTCTTGGAGGCAAGCTCTTCCTGGGTATATTCTGAGGCGTTAAAGGATAAACCTTCCTCTGACGTAAAGGTCACGGCAGTATCACCATCGGTTATCGTCACATGTTTGCATCCAAAGTGAGATGAGTTTTCCTGTGGCTTGATATAATCTTCGTACATGTCACAGATTTTTGCCTCGAAATTCCCAACATAGCTTGCCTGATGCTTATCTATATAACTCTCTCTTGGAGAAGGATCCTTCACCATCTCTTACGCTTACAGCGAAGCGGAGGAAGATAGAGGCGAGATCCTTAAGGTCAGCGGTGGTGAGAAGAAAGAAGACA
>JAILIQ010000005.1 GCA_024695205.1 Lachnospiraceae bacterium | reverse complement strand
CTCCGGTTTTTCCATAATGGTGTCCTGCAGTTCTTTCAGATTATCATCATTCACAACCGCATCGGTCTTGATGCACATAACCACCATAGAATACGGGTTTTCATCCGCAGGTTTTATTTCATGCAGAACATTAGGCATAATGCGGAATTCATCGCCCTGCGCATAAGTACAGCACTCACCTGCTATGGTAATGCAGACCTTCCCTGCTTCAATATACCCTATCATCAGATGATGAGCGTGCGTATGAGGAAGATATGTTTTTCGTGATCTCTCATATCGGACACATTCGATTTCATCATTCTTTTTGCTATAAGTTACTTCGCTCATCCTTCTCCTTATGTGCCGTGATAATCGTATAACTGCTTGCATTAACCGTGATAACGCAATGCTCGACAGAAATGTACCAGTTTTTCCCCTGCCGATATATTTTTGCTTCTTCGGAAAGAATTCTTGATTTACACCACTGTACAACATCAGCATCACCCAGTGCAAGATTTCTCCTGATGCGGTCGCTTCCCATATCCGTTGTATGGATTCTGTCAATGTTATCAAAAAGAATCTGTGTGTCCATTTTGCTTTACCTCTTGCATCGTTATCTAAGTCACTTAGGCAGTATATACGCAAAGTGAAAAACGAACCATCCTCACACTGATTTAGGTCCGCTTTACACGTATTTTATCATATGGCATTTAACGTAGCTTCACCGTATAATAATACCTAAACAAAAAGAGCATTCGGACCATGCCATTGCTGTGTGATCCGGATGCTTCTTTTTTGTATACTGCCGGCATAGGAACTTCTTCTAACCCCCGCCCCGATGGCTCATTCTGTGATTTCTATCTGATTCCCTTCAATTCCGATAATGCAGCTCTCATAGTACCCATCGCCTGTGGTTCGTGGTCCACTGACGACTTCATATCCATCGTCTTTCATAAGCCGTGTCAATTCATCGACTCTCTCCCTGCTCCCCACGGAAAATGCGATATGAACATATCCCGTTCTTGTCAGATGCTTTTCTGCATCGATCAGTCCCGGTTTATTCATCAGTTCAAGCCTTGCTCCGTCATCAAAGGAAATAAAAAAGGATCTGAATCCTGTATTTTCATTGTGATAACCGCCGTTTGACCTGCCGCCAAGATATTTCACGAAAAAATCTCTGGCCGCCTCCAAGTCATTCACATACATTGCTACATGCTCAATTTTCATCCCAAAACCTCACAACGTGCTCTTTCCGGCCCTTCATCGCCGGATTCGTAATGTGCATGGAATTCCATGTTGATCTCGCGAATCTCTTTTTCACCGTCAATATACGGTTGGTACATGTCAGCCAGACCGCTCATGCAACCGTCACATGCTCCGCTTATATTTCCAATTGACTCGGCAACGATCTGCTCCCGCTCTTCACGAGTTGTGTCTTTAATTAAGATCGATCTCATAACTTACCCTCGTAATTCCATTTCGTCATTCATTTGCACGAATCCGTACTTCTCATACAAAGGCCGTCCCATCGCAGTTGCTTCAAGAGATATCGCATTGACACCCCTGTTCCTGGCATCTTCCACAAGGAGTTCTAAAGTTCTATAGGCTATGCCCTGGCGTCGATAATCCGGCGAAGTATACATATTCATGATGTAAGCCTTCTCCCCGCTTGGATTATGATAAGTCGGCATAACTTTATAATAGCTCACACCTCCGGCACCCACAAATCTGTCTTCATCAAACACCAAATATGCCGTATGCGTTTCGTCTAAGAGAGCTTTTGAATAATAAACTCTGGATTGTCGTTCCACCTCTGACAGATCAACGGATGCATCGAGTTTATTTGCTGCTCTGAGTACTTCTACTCTTGTTTCGACAAGCATATCCAAGTCTTCTATCGTAGCCTTTCTATAATCCATCTTTCTCCCCTGGCATTCTGTCAACACACATTTTTTCACCGCATATTCCTGCGCACACTTCACGTTACATACCGACCTCAATCCCGCTTAAACGCGCTATTTCAGGCTCAATGCACACGCGACTTCAACATGCACGCCTATCATTAATATCCTTTAGAATTACACGATTATCCGTTTCGGAAGTCCGCGTGCTGCCATATAGCTTTTCCAGGTTGTCTGAATCAAAGATATTATCAAGAAGTTTTCGCGCCTCATCCGAATGGGAGAGACTTTCAAATGCACCATAAAAATCTATAACTGCTTTTTCTATCTCTTCTCGCGTCGTGTTCTCTGCCTTTATGATTCCTACAATATCTGACATCTTTTGTAAATAAAACCTTATCCATTTATAATCTCGCATTCTACTATGTTAAAATTTAGGAACTCGGGGATTGCATGATCCAAAGCTTCTTTGTGCGCATCTTTTCCCAACAGTTTTTGTGATAGCTCTGTATCTGCCGGAAAGACAGGCTTTTCCAATTTATACTGCCTAATCACTTCATACTCAGTACACTTCGGAAGGTCATTGCGCTTACTAAGGTAATCCAGCATTGCAAGGAGATAAAACGCCTCCGCTTTCATGTCCAGTTTCCAGTAATAATCTATCTTTTTCTTTTCCAAAAGATCAATCACATAATCAACCTCACCCAAACGATTAACCAAATGACACTGCTCGCTTCTGAAAAGATTGAAGGAATGATTCTTATCGCACAGTGTGAGGAGCTCATCTATTGTGAGGTTAAGAGCATCCGCTATCTTCTTCACTACACCCAAAGCGCAGTTTAGGATATCCACCTTCCCGTTAACAATGTTAAAAACAGTAGGATAAGCAACCAGCGCGTTATTCGCAACTTTATATATGGATATACTGTTATCTTCAAGATATTGCTTAATGTACATAGGCATATTCTCCTTCTAATACAATTATATACGTAATATTATATATACGCAAGAGTATACGCCATGCTATGCATTTGTGTGCCTCTTTGTTTAAGTTCGACGCACATATTAAACCAAGGCACTATTTCTTGACAAAATCAAAAAGCCGCCTGTCTCAAACAAACGGCGTTCTTCATCACTATTATCTCTCCTTTTGTTGCACTTTTCTTTTTTCTATGCCACATTCGGAATTATACCGTTGAATCTAAAAACGAACCCTCATCACACTGATTTAGGTTCGTTTTGTACGAATTAAGCTAGAGTAGGCTCAAATCATTTCTTCAGCAATGCATAAACCATGACATCATGCAACCGCCGGCAGCCCCGGCTGCTTTTACTTTTTCTATATTCTCCGGCTTAATCCCTCCGATGGCATAGACCGGAATATTGCATGATTCGGATACTGTGCGGACAAAGTCTGTTCCACGCCCCTTTAAACCTTTCTTGCACTCTGTCTCAAAAATGGTTCCCAGGATAAGCTCGGACGCACCGTATGCTTCCGCTTTAAGCGCTTCGTCAAGGCTATGGCAGGCAACGCTGATCTTTCTAAAATCGTTCAGATCCCCTCTCTTTCGAAGTTCTATGAATCCTGTAAACGGAAGATGCACATTCTGTCCGATTTTTTTCGCAAGATCGACATGACTGTGTGGATAGAACAGAACATCATATTCATCACATATTCGCTTTACTTTGCGTGCATATGCTTCGTACTCTTCATCCGAAAGATCCTTTTCTCGAAGGATAAGCGCATATGGTCTAAGCGATACGATTCTTTTAATTTGCTCAAAGTATTCACATCTTGCCAGATGACGGTTCGTGATTGCAATATAATCGCAAAAATCCGGCTGGATCATGTGTATCTCCTCTCTATTAAAGGCTGTGCTGTTACAACCATTCACCTATACATAGATATAGTCATTCAGAACCGGCTGTAGTCCACCCTCTTCCATATCGTGATACATTTTTTCAAAAGATCGCCCATCGCTGATCTCAAACTGCTCATCTCCGGCATCCTCTCCGGGTGATCCGGCACACTTCTTCTCGTACTTCTCTTCATGGTCTCCAATTCCGGTGGAAACGCCTGCCGATACCTTTGTCGCACAGATTTTTGTGATACCATTGCGGAATTCCGCTGTCTCCCTGCTCGAGACGGTAATACCTGCAAAAGGCAGGAACATACGGTAGGCACAGAGAATCTGGCAAAGTTCTTTCTCACCGACATCCCTCGGACTGATCCTGTCATTATTGACAATGGGGCGAAGTCTCGGACAGCTTAACGATAACTCTGCGTGAGGATATTTACGGTTGATGTAATACACATGAAGACCTGTAGCAAGTGCATCCTTGCGAAAATCATCAAGGCCAAGAAGCGCCGAAAAGCCGGCTCCGCGCATACCTCCCATCAGAGCACGCTCCTGCGAATCGAAACGATACGGCCAGATGCGTTTATGCCCGAGCAGATGAAGCGTTTCATACTTGTCTGTATTATAGGTTTCCTGAAATACGGTTACGTAATCAACACCACATTCATGAAGATAACGGTACTCCTCAACATTGACGGGATAAATCTCTATTCCAATGTTACGAAAATATTTCCGGGCGATCTTAACGGCCTCTCCGATGTATGTAACATCTGAGTAGGTGCGGCTTTCCCCCGTCAGGATCAGAATCTCTTCCATTCCCGTACTGGCGATCACCTGCATCTCATGCTCGATCTCATTGTAATCAAGGCGTTTGCGTCGTATGTTGTTATAACAGTTAAACCCACAGTAAACACAATAGTTCTGACAATAATTGGCAATATACAACGGTGTAAAGATATAGACTGTATTACCAAAATGATTCTTGGTGATCTCTTCCGCCTTGCGTGCCATCTGTTCGAGAAAAGGTGCCGCGGCAGGAGACAGAAGCGCCATAAAATCCTCGATCGAACAGGTATCATGGCTAAGTGCCCTCTCCACATCCTCGGCTGAATAGGACGAATAGTCATAACCCCGCATTGCCGCCAGCACTTTATCTTTAATATCTGACTCGATCACTTCCATACCGCTTAAGTACTTCATATGATCGGTTCTGACGGAAGGATCCTGTTCCAAAGCATGTTTTCTTTCCAAAGCCTCGGGCGGGAGGCTGTCGCTGTCAACAAAATATACCCCGTTTTCTTCGCTCATAGCAGCCCCCTTATCTAAGAAATCCTGTGAGCGGATCCGATGCACTCCCACCGCGAGCAAGCACACGTCCCATACCGGTCAGGTATGCTTTTCTGCCGGCTTTGATCGCCAGATTGAAAGCTTTTGCCATTTCCGGAATGTCGCCGGCTGTTGCAATGGCGGTATTGGCCATGATGGCAGCCGCTCCCATCTCCATCGCTTCACATGCCTGAGAAGGTTTTCCGATTCCTGCATCCACAATGATCGGAAGATCGATCTCATCAATCAGTATTTGGATCATCTCTTTCGTCGCCAGGCCTTTATTACTTCCGATCGGAGCCGCAAGCGGCATCACAGCAGCGGCACCCGCATTTTGCAGATCACGCGCCACATTCAGATCCGGATTCATATACGGCAAAACAACAAATCCCTCGTTTGCGAGAATCTGCGTAGCTTTGATCGTTTCCTGATTATCCGGAAACAGATATTTTGTATCTCGCATAATCTCTATTTTCACAAAATCGCCGCAGCCCATTGCACGCGAAAGTCTGGCAATCCGAACTGCCTCGTCCGCATTTCTCGCACCTGACGTATTCGGAAGGAGTGTGACGCCATCCGGAATATGATCCAAGATGCTCTCCTCATCGGCAGTATTGGCACGCCGAAGAGCAAGTGTGATGATCTGAGCGCCGCCCTCTGAAACAGCTGCCTTGATCAGGTTCATATTGTATTTTCCGGAGCCAAGAATAAAACGGCTCTCAAAAGTCTTTCCCCCAAGAATAAACGGATCTTTCATCTTTTCATCCTCCCATCCGATTCATGATCATTTACGATCAATTCCAATACCTTGCCCGCCTGATGTCCCGCACAGATCGCCACACGCGGTGCCGTAAGGCCGACGCCGTTCCCCACATCGGTTGATCGGTCTCCGCACACGTACAATCTTTTCATGATCTGCCTCGTCTCGATGGCATTGGAATTACCGATGCCTGCCATTCCAATCCCTGAGACAACGATCGTATCCTTAAAACGTGCCAGAATCTGCTCGACCAGCATCGCTTTTTGATCCGGCTTATCGAATGCCTCACATACGATTGGGTAGTCGGCAAATACGGTCGCAATGTTTTCCGGAGACACTTTGATGCGAATGCTTTTGTACTCTAAATACGGATTGATCTCACGCAAAATGTCCGGCAATGCATCTGCTTTTGGTAAGCCAAGATGCTTGATCAAATACATTTGCCGATTGAGATTTGTAACATCCACAACGTCAAAATCAACCAGAAGAAGGTGTCCTACTCCGCTTCGCGCAAGCATAACCGCAATATTGGACCCAAGACCGCCAAGTCCTGCGATCGCCACTTTTGCGTTGCGAAGTTTCCGTTTGATCTCCACGGGAAAACGTGCGTCAAATGCCGCCTCCAGTTCCACTTCCGTAATCTGTGTGCCACACTCCGTTTGCATAATCATCTCAACCACCTCCTACAAATCGAAGCACCTCGATCGTATCCTTGTCTTCGATGACATGCTGTTCCAGTTCTTCACGGGGGATAATCTCACGGTTTTTTTCTACAACGATCTTCATAAGATCAAAACCGCTGCTCATGAGATAATCCTTGAGATTCATGCCAGCAATCTCTTTTGATTCACCATTAATCGTTACCATAATAAGTCCTTTCGTTTTCATTAATTCTTTCCTTCAGGCGCTTAATGGCATCAAAAAAGCGCCTGCGGACAATCCGCAGACGCTGTTAATTCAAGTATTACGCGCGGATCGGCTTGTCCGAGATCCGGCGCCTTTGTTGTCAGTGAAAAGTGGTGCCCCCGATTCACTCGAATAAAATTATACACGGTTCTCTCCATTCGTCAAGACAGCTCTATCCGCTTTTTGATTGGAAAAACACTCCGAAGGCCAGCAATCTTTGTTGTCATTTAGGCGATTGATCGCTACTTTTCGTAGCAAAGCATTATCATCTAAAGAATTCTTTCCGAAAAAATCTGTTCATGGTACTATGAACCACCTCTTTGGGACGTTCGATTTCTTTATAGCCTTTCTTTTCATAGATATGGATCGCGGCCTGAAGATTATTATGCGTCTCAAGATACGAAGCCTTATATCCTGCCTCTCGCATCCGATCTTCAATGAAATCTACCAGTTCATAACCAAGGCCAAGGCCTTTTACTGATTCCTTAAGATAAAGCTTCTGCAGTTCCGCCGTGTCTTCCGTTGATTCAAATCGAGCGTATCCGATCCCGCCTACGACCTGACCGTGGTCATCCTCAAGAACAAAATATCTTCTCTCCCCGGTCCCATAGTATTCACTTAGACGATCCAACCCCTCATCAAAATAAACTGTACCCGGAATATCAAGCTTATGTTTTTTAAGATTATCTCTGACAAGCGCAGCAACGGCATCATTATCAGTTTCTTTCATTTCTCTGATTTTAAAATTTTTCTTCATGGCTGTTACCAATAAACAGAACTTTCATTCAAAAACCTCACAGCATGCTCTTTCCGGCCCTTCATCGCCGAATTCTGCTTTATTTTTTCTCGCTACTCAAGAGGTTCCGAAATATCGCAATCGCATCATCATATTTCATATAGTTTTCCGCATCCGCCTCTTTGTCTATCCACTTCCTCACTGCTACTTCCGGATGAAACTGAATACCCAGACAGAAGGTTTTGTCAGGTCTTTCAACTGCTTCTATAATCTGTTTTCCATCTGTTTCTGTATATGCCGTAACGACCAGTCTTGTGTTATCTACTCCCTTGATCGCTTGATGATGCCAGGAGGGAACTCCTTCAATAGAATCCACATGCATAATCCGATAGATCAAGGATTCAGCCGGAGGGATCTTCACCGAGTGCGCAATAAATGATTTCTTCTCCGGATCACGATGAAGAAGAGAGGTTTTAATCCCCTGTTCTTCAAACCATTGCGGTAGATCCTGTATCATATCTGCCCCGGAAACTACCGACAGCATTTGCATTCCACGACATATGCAAAGAATCGGAATATCCCGATCTAAACAGTATGAAAGCAGGATATAGTCCGACACATCTCTTTCCGCAGAGTAGTCCGCATCCTCTGAAATGCCGTGCCACTGCTGTTCATTGTAGTACAAAGTAGGGCATATATCTGATCCACCCGGAAATACTACATAATCCACGTTCTTCATCATTTTCTCAACATTTGAGCCGTTCCATGTGTTGATCTTGACCCGCTTCGCCGCACCGGATGTTAGTATTCCATGCTCATCCTTTGCATCTACCAGCATATTATTATGATCATATGTAAGGTCTGCCGATAAAGCCTGATCCAGCACAACAGGCTCTGCCCCAATCGCCTCTATTGCACAAAGTGTGCTCGTAAAACTGTTAGATGTCTAATTATTGCTCCACGCAACGTATACTTTTTCCTTCTGTCTCGTTGTTTTTGCACTGCTCACCAAGGGCAACGCTAAAAATATAACGCAAAGTGCTATGAGTAAGGTCACAGTTTTCTTTTTCATTCGCTGCCTCCTCTCTTTCCATTTCGCTCATTTTCTCATTTTTTCCTAACACAAATATATACGCAATAGTTTATATTGTACAAGACAATATTGTTAATCCATATGGCACCCTAAACAAAGAGAGCATCCGGACCATTGCCATTGCAGCGTGATCCGGATGCACATATTTTTACCCAAATTATCCGCACACACTTCACGGCACATACCGCCCTCTAAGTAAAGATAAAGCAGAGATTGTTGGTCTCCGCTTTTCTTACATTTGAAGGACTGCTTCCTCAGCTCTTCTTCAGATTTCACAAAACTGTATGGTTCATATTCTCCGTAAGCAGACGGTCTGCTGATCGTCACAAGTTGAATTCTGTCGAGACGTTTAAGCGTGATCTTATATCTCTTGGCACTCACTACGGTTTCTTCTATGCGCTTGAAATACTCCGTTTTGGAAATGGTACAGATGCGATAAATCTATATAAGAAATATGACGGGTGGAATGAATATTCTGTATTCGAGAAATATAAAAAGAAGGCTTTACAAGAATCAAAAGGAGACGCAAAAGCCGCATCGTCCCTGTTTAAAAAATATATTAACGAGAACCTCGATGAATTCAACAAGCTCCTGGTAAAGAAATTCCAGTCATTCAGGATAAGCCTAATCATAGACAGCTTCTTATGTAAAACTCCAGGATGAGAACTATATTGATGATTTTGAAGACGAAGAATTCGTAAACCAAACACTGCCGTTTTCCCGCTGCCCGTTTTCTTTATCTCTCTACTTTTTTCGCATAATCTTCAAGATCATGATATACGCCGACAATATACACAGTTTTTTCATTAACACGGAATACAACACGATATGACATACTGCTCAATACCGCTTCACGATAACCCTTGCTGCATAAATAACTATCTTTACTTTCAGGAAACAGATAAGGGTTTTCTTCAAGCCGGTCATAAATATCTTCCATATCGTCCATAAAATGGATGGCAGCTTCCGGGTTTTTCAATTTATTTAATAAGTATGACGCCAACTTATCAATGAGCTCATCCGCCCGGTCAGTAATAATCAGATTATATGCCATATTTCTCCCTGACCGATGTCAAAGCCCTTCTTGCATCTTTTGTTTTACCGGACTTTATCTGTTCTTCAGAAAGCTCGATATCACTATATATTTCCCATTTTTTTCGGGTTGTTTCAAAAAGCTCCATGCTCATTAAAACCATATCCCCATATCCGTTTTTTGTAATAAAAATAGGTTCGTCCACCCTGTGGCAGAGATCGGATACACTTGCTGTGTCCTTCAGATCTTTTATTGGAATTATTTGCGGCATATTAGTCTCCTTTCACGAGTGACTTAATTATACCATAATTATCCCATTTGTACAACTGACTTCTTTGCTTTCCACGTAGGTTCTGTGAACAACAAAATTCTATTGCTTAACCAGCGCATACATTTTCATATCAACAATGTTTCCGTTCTTGTATGCATTACTCTTTAACACACCTTCAAAACCAAAACCTGCTTTTTCCAACACACGACAGGAAGCAGAATTATATGCGAACGGCTCAGCATAGATCCTGATGATGTCGGTATTTTCAAAGACAAAGTTACATGCCAGTTTCACAGCCTCTGTCATGTATCCGTTGCCCCAGTATTTCTCACCAATATAGTATCCCATTTCCGCTGTCCGGAAATGAATGTTTTCCTGCCGAAATACTCCGATGCTCCCGATAACCTTGCCATCCAATGTAATCGCAAATGCGAATGTTTTATCCTTATCTGCCGACAGCATTGCCCTTATAAAATTCTCTGCATCATCTTCCGTATATGGATAGGGCAATCCATCCCGCAGATTGTTCAGAATATTCATATTATTCAGGTTTTCAGCCAGCTCCGATTTATCTTCGATTTTCCATTCCCGAATTTTTATATCCATTATTATTTCTTTCCTTAATTTCGTTACCGATACATTTGAATAATCAGATTGACATTTTTCCTTTACCATAGTATTATCCTCGTAAAAGAAATGGGTTTTTTGTCTGGTAAGCGATTATTCGCCGAGAGAGTTGCTCGTTTCTTTTTTTATGTCTATAACATCATACAAATATAATTTTCCATCGTTCGAATGACGTACAAGCATAGATGCATGAAAAACATTATATCTTTCTAATTCACCTTTATCATCATAAACAGGGAGTGCAAATCGTGAGTCATATCTGTACCATCCATTTTTTGCATCTCTTTTATGCTTATCCTCGTGATTCTCTCTAAAATGTTTACCAACGGCTATTTCTATCATTTCCGGAATCCCTGTTGCAGCATTCGCTTTTGCCTTTGCATTTGTTCCCTTAAGGCTATTCGTATAATTTGATCCGCTATATTCCTTCGGAAGGTCTGACCCAATATACACAACATCTCCTGTTGCTGCAATCGTATAGAATTCCCCCACATACTCTTTTAAATACTCTCTAACATCTTTCCAATCTATGGAACGTTTTCCCTTAAACCTTATATCATTAATAATTACGATGTTGTTCCCGTCAACATCCTTTATAACCGATACACTCCTCTTACCTTTTACTTCCCCTTTTGCAGAAAAAATCCCCTCAAATTTAATCTGATATGCTAATAACCTCGGAATATACTCCGGCGGTGTTCTTCTTCCTGCCTCCCAATCTTCCAATGTACGAACAGGGATGCGTGTATGTTCTGAAAACTCTTTACGTGACATCCCTGTGTTTTCTCGTAATTCTTTTATAGTTTTTGCAGTATTCATAGCATCACCTCGCATTGCGTGTTTATAGGGACAGCATACCACATTTTTAAGCATTTCACAATGCGTGGTTCCTATATTAGTTATCCTCGTCTTTGATTTTGTAGTATTCTTCCGCATCGATACCTATCTGCACTAAATCCTTCGCATTTTTAATCCGTTCAATCAACGCGATAGTCTCGACGTGTGTCGTCCCCGGAAACATATCCACCATACACAATTCCGTCGGCAAATAACCGTTTGAAATAAACACTTCCAAATCCCTCGCCAAAGAGGTGGGTTTGCATGACACATAAACCATACGTTCCACTCCGTAACTTAAAATTTTGGG
>JAILIQ010000254.1 GCA_024695205.1 Lachnospiraceae bacterium | reverse complement strand
AGGATCATGATGATCATCACGGCGCTCGTGCAGATCACGTACCATGGTGCGCCCCAGATGTATACCTGAGCCTCTGACAGCATCCTGCCAAGGCTCGGGTCGGGCGGTTCAACACCAAGTCCGAGGAAGCTGAGTCCGGCTTCGGCCAGCACTGCGTTGTTAAGTCCCACAAGCATTGCGGCAAGCAGAGCCTTAAAGGTATTCGGAAATATATGTACGAAAATGATCCTCATATCCGAAGCGCCCATGAGCTTCGCGCTCGAGACATAATCACGCTTGCTCTGTTCAATGAATTCCGAGCGCATGATCCTTGCAAATCCGGGTATGAACACCAGTCCGAGAGCGATGCAGACATTGAGCATGCCCTTGTCAAGAAGGCTTACGACAACCAGTGCAAGAAGAATGCTCGGAAATGATGCCAGGCAGTCATTTACCCTCATCAGTATTTCATCGACCACGCCGCCGTAATACCCGGTCAGGGCTCCGACTAAAGTTCCGATCCCGGCGCCGGCAACAACCGTAAAGATCGCGATCAGAAATGTCGCTCTTGTTCCGACTATGACTCTGCAGAAGATATCTCTTCCAAAATTATCGGTTCCGAAAACATGAAGGAACGAAGGCGATCGGAAGATCACGGAGGAATCCATCGTATTAACGTCGTAAGGCAGCCAGAAGAAGCTTAATACGACAGGTGTGGAAACTAATAAAAGCAGGATTATTCCTATTGTTAAATTTATATTTAATTTATTTTTAGTCACTGTTTTAAACATTTTCGCCGGATTCCTCCTTTCTTTTTCAGAATTTTCAAAAAATTAATAATTATATTTTGATTTAATTTACACCGCTTACACCCTTTATTCGATATTCCTCGGATCCACGACCTTATATAGCACATCTACGACCATATTTACAAAAATAACAGCTGTCGCAATATATAAAACGATCGCCTGCACCACGTTAAAGTCCCTGTTCGATATCGAAGTGACCAGAAGCCTTCCCATTCCCGGAAGATTGAATACCTGCTCGACCATAATGCTGCCTGCCATTACCTCGGCAACGATCAGGCCTATAAAGGTTATGACCGGCATCAGCGAATTCTTGAATACATGTCCCCACATCACGCGCCTGGAACTGTTACCCTTCGCGAGGGCGGTTCTTACATAATTCTTCCCGAGCTCGATCTCAACACGCGCTTTCATGAACCTTACCGTTGTGGCAATCTTGGGCAATGCCACGCTGATCGCCGGAAAGAACATGAATCCGATGAATCCGCTCAGATCCTCCGACGGTTTTACGTAGCCGCCCGGAGTAAATATTTTCAAAACGATCCCGAATACGAATGTGATAATGATACCCTGTATGAACGACGGAATTGCCATGACAGTGATCGCTGCGGCATCCGTGACCCTGTCCGCCATTCCTCCCGGATCACGGGTCGTCAGCAGTCCGATCGGTATAGCAAATACGATTATCAGCAGGACCGACATCCCCGCAAGCGTCAGAGTCACCGGCAGGCGCCCTTTTATCAGTTCTGCCACCGAGAGTGTTTCGTATCTCATCGAAGGTCCGAAATCGCCCCTTACGGCGCCGGAAAGCCATTTTACAAAGCGCTCCGGCAGGCTCTTGTCATAGCCGTACTGGATCTTAAGCGCCTCGATCGCTTCCGGGGTTGCTTCCGTTCCAAGCCTTGAAACAGCCGCATTACCCGGGATTATCTGGAACAGGACGAACGAAAGGATGGCGACACTCAGGATCGTTACGACAAACGAAATAAACTTCTTAAGATACCAGTTCAAGCGATCACATCCTTTCTTCTGTCTAGTTACTAACGGGGCGGATGAAATCTTTTTTTAACTCATCCGCCCCTGTAATTGAGCTTTTATTTACTGCTTTTCGGATCGGTCTTATAGTATACCGTGCTCATATCCTGCACAAATACAGGATAGAAGGTGTATCCGCCAAGCTTTTTATTGACTGCCACAAGCTGTGCCGGGCTCTGGATAAACGCGGATACAGCGTCATCGGTCAGCATTTTCTCGAGCTGCTTGTAATAGTCTGCCTTCTCGGTTTCATTGACTGTTTTCTTGGCCTTCGCAAATAAAGCGTCGAAGTCATCGCTGAAGTAGTTCACAAAGTTCTTCGAAGAATCCTTGAAGAAGAATCTGAGAACATCCGAAGGCGCAAGCTTCGAATCAAGGCCTACGATAGTGCTTTCAAACTGTCTTCCGACATAAGTATCACTTACCCATGTACCCCACTCAACAAGCTTTATTTCGGCGTTAATGCCGGCTTTCTTGAGCTGGTCGACAATAACCTCACCCGTCTTTACATGGAACTCATAGTTCGAGGGTATTGTGATCGAAAAGCTGATACCGTCGGGATATCCGGCTTCCTTTAAGAGTTCTTTGGCTTTATCGACATTATAGGGATAGGTATCGACCAGTGATCCGTCATAGAACTCCGTAAAGCTCGGGAACATATTGGTTCCGATGATAACGCCCCTGCCGCCTGCTACCAGGTCAAGGATCTCCTGCCTGTTGATCGCATAGCAGATCGCCTGTCTGACTCTGACGTCGTCAAAAGGCTTCACGGCGTTATTGAGGAACAGTGCCTGTACCAGGTTCATGGTACCGTCCGCGATGTCAACCTTGCCTGCAAGCTGAGTCGCCTGATCATTAGTCAGATAGGGAAGGATATCGATGCTTCCCGCCATCAGCTCCATAAATGCCGCATCGGTGCTCGCGCTGATCTTAAATGTTACCTTATCGAGATAAGGAACGCCTTTGATGTAATAATCTTCATTTTTGACTACAACGAACTTCTGAAGCGCGTCATAGCTCTCAAATTTGAAAGGTCCCGTACCAACGGGTTTGGTTGCCTGCTCCTTGTAGTCGCAGGGAATGATGCTGCTCGTAAAGAATCCTATGAGCTCTGTGTTGGGCTCGGAAAGGATCACGTCTACTCCGTCAGCGGTTGCTTTTATGTCGGAAATAATAGAAAAAGCCGCTATCTTGTTGATATCAGGTTCAGAATCACCAAGCATACCGGCTGCACGTTTCAAAGAGTATATTACGTCGTCTGCTGTCACAGTCTTACCGTTGTGGAACTTTACTCCCGGTCTTAATTTGAAACTGTAGACCGTACCGTCCTCCGAAATGGTATAGCTCTCTGCGACTGCAGGTACAAAACGACCATCCTTGCTGACTGTGATCAGTCCTTCAAAGATGTTATACAGAACTTCCTTCGTTCCTGCCGCTACTGCTTTGTGAGGGTCAAGACTATCTAAATCCTGAGTTATTCCTACTACTATATCTCCGCCATAATAAACCGAGTCAGAATTGCCGTTCTCGGGCTTCGTACCGTTTGTGCATGCGCACAATACAGTCAATGCCGCCAGCAGCATCACGAAAAACTTGATCTTTTTCATGATGTCTCCTCCTGTATTTATTACGGGCATCATTTTAACGCAAATCCGCCCCGGTGTCAACTCCCGGAGCGGAGATATAATCGATTTTTATATGTTTTTCTGTTACGTTGGGCGGACTATGATGATTCAGGCTGTCATTCCGGTACATGTATCATCTTGATCTTCA
>JAILIQ010000243.1 GCA_024695205.1 Lachnospiraceae bacterium | reverse complement strand
AGAATATAAGAACTGGTGCCGAATGTTTGGAATATTCCTGTAACAATATGCTGGAATGCTTTGAAGTAACAAAGTCTTTTGAACCGATGTGTCATCAGGTTTGTTCTGATGAAGAATATAAACAACTAAAAAAAAGCTTTCTTTGAAAAAGAGAAAAACCTTAAGGAAATAGCGGGAGAATGAGAGGTATTTCATGCAGATACAGCAAATCAATCAGATGAACAGAAAATCCGTAAATGAATTCATTCTAAAGCAATGGTATTCTATGGTGATGGTTATTCACGGAGAAAGCATCAACCTTGAAAATGCCGATGGTTGGTTTGCGTCTGAAGATGAGGTGATTATAAGTCTGATCACCTATCGAATTGTTAATTCCGAGATGGAAATTCTTTCGCTTGACAGTTTGCGGGAAAAGAACGGAATTGGAACGGCATTAATTAATAAAGCTATTGAAGCGGCAAAGAACAAAGATTGTACACGGATAAAACTTATTACTACAAATGATAACCTTTCAGCCCTTCGGTTTTATCAGAAAAGGGGCTTTGAAATGGTTCGCTTATATAGAAACGCAGTAGACGAGTCCCGAATAGTAAAACCACAGATTCCGTCAACCGGCGAAGACGGTATTCCAATCAGGCATGAAATTGAACTTGAAATGAGTCTCAGAGAACCTGATATGAATTGTAAAATTGCTTCACTTTACATATGCGTTAATGACATGAAACGAGCTGTTCATTTCTATGAATCTTTCTTTGACATGCCAGTTACGGAGTATGACGAAACATACAGTGTATTTGATATTAACGGATTTCGATTTGGATTGTTTGCATATCAGAACATGAAAGAAGTGCATACATTCGGCAGCAATTGTCTGCCGAGTATTGGGGTTGGGAATATCGACATTCTTAAGAAGAAACTTGATGGAAAAGAAATATGTTTTCCGCTAGCCCGCATTAAAGATAACTGGGTAGCAGAATTTGTTGATTCCGAAGGGAATCATATTGAAATAACAGCACCTGCATGTAAAATGGATTAATGATTCTGATATGACTTGGTCGATCTATCGGAAGTTAAGGACGTTAAAGCAGAGCCGGCTAATTCATTCAGGAGATCGCGGTATGATAAAGGTGGAATAGTTCAAAGAAAGACGTCGTATATGAGTAATAAGGCAAAGATAAGAGAGGAAGCAAAAAAGTTAAATCTCATAGATGATCTCATGTTTCGTAAAATGGCTGAGGACGGGGATTTCTGCCAGGAGATACTTCGGGTAATAATGAATGATCCGCAACTGGTAGTAGTGAAACATTAGGCTCAGTTTTCTGTTACTAATTTGTAAGGACGTTCAGTGATACTGGATGCACACTGTATACTTGGTAATAAACGGGAAATTGAAATAGAGGTTCAGAAAGCCAATGACGATCATCAACGGCGTGTTCGTTATAATGGTTCGCTTCTGACAGCCAACATCACTGATCCGGGAGAGAAATTTGAGAAGGTTCCGAATGTATGCGTGATCTTTATTTCCCGGTTTGATATGTTTGAGGAGAGAATTCCCCTCTATCATATAGATCGGGTGATAAGAGAAACTGACAGAGCAGTCGATTATTGTTCACGCAGGAAACTCAGGCCACGGAAATGGCTTAATATCGGGCTTTAATCACTGCATTGGTAGTGCGGGGGTCTCCCGTTCAATTCTGGACATCAGTATTGAAAAGCCCTTAAGTATTGGATTTTCCAGCTTTAGGGCTTTTCTTTTTCAGTCAGAAGGCTGGAGCCGACGCCGTCACCCAAGATTCCAAGGGTTTGAGGGCGGCAACCTCCAGGAAGAAAATAATCAATCGAAACATGTTGCGTTATGCGTCAGCTCCAAGAGCCTCCTCCTCGAATTTAACGTAGTACTCCTCGAGAAGCTCCCGTATCCTTTCCGCGATCTCGACATAATCCTGCGTGTTAAGATTGGCCAAGGATATCCTGACACTCCCCTCCGGCGCCTCGAATCCGGGCCCGTACATCAGAACCACGCCCTTCTTTTCCGCCAGGTCGTTTAAGAAATCCAGATCGGAAATATTATCAATCCTCCACCGGGCAAAATCACTGCCGTACTGATCCTCAATCATGGCATTTATGTCTACGATCGTATAGTATTCCGCATTTTCCCCGCTCAGATCCTTTGCAATTCCGAGCGCGTCCATCAGTGTGATGTAGCGTTCGTTCACCGTGTCGTTCGCCAGCTCGATATATTCGTCCCTCCCATACGTGGTATGGGACAATGCCATGATGTCCATAAAGATCTGGGAGGGCGTGGAAAGCCCGCTGGTATGATAAAGGCCGATAGACCTGCTGTCCGCCGTCAGACGTTCGATGAACTTCATGGAAGACGGATCCGTAACGGCGATTGCATATTCATTGTAGAGCGCTTTTTGGTCTTCTGCGGAAAGCTCACTGAGAAGGCGGTCGCATACATTGTCCCGGCTCATGGCGATAAGCCCGGTCCGCCATCCTGTCGCCCCGTAGAGCTTGGAGAAGGAATACACAAGAATCGTCTGATAGGGCAGCCTGCTGTAAACGGACTCGAAGCCCTCCACAAAGGTGCCGTAAACATCATCCGTCAGAATAATCAGGTCAGGATTTCCGGAAACGACCTCTTCCAATGCGTCCAGGGTAGCGGGGGATAAGGCGTGGGATGCCGGATTGGAGGGATTGACAAGGAAAAACGCCTTGATCTCCTTATCTTTCAGCTTGTTGAGCTCCGCTGTGTCAATATCCCAGTTATGCTCCTCATCCGAAGCTACGTTGACAGAAACAAGGCCGTAATCATTGACATCCGGTATCTCTAGATACGGGGTGAAGATCGGCGTGGCGATAGCGATCTTATCTCCCGGCTTAAGAAGCCTGTTATGATTCAGGGTATGGAAAATATAGGACATTGCGGCGGAGCCGCCCTCCGTCGGAAAGATGTCCGTCCCGTTTTCCGGCTCATTCCCGTTAAATAATGCTGATACCAGAAACTCGTTCAGAATGGCTTCCGTATGGGTCAGGCAGCGTGAGGGGGATGGATAATAGTCTCCCGTGATTCCGTTTGCAAACTCAAAGAGGAGCTCGTCCTTATCCATATCCAGGTCTTTCACACAATGCTCTACCGCATCGATCAGGAACTTGTCCGTTTCATCCGTTTCGTCCATAAAAGCGTCGAACCGGTCTCCGATACCTTCCTTTTTTCCATGTCCTGCCATATCGCCTTCCACAAAGACAAGTTCACATTCAGAGGTTGCGAAATCCATGAGGCGGGTAAAGGCATGCCGCACCTTTCCGTTGATCCAGTTCGGATTGCCCCGTCCGGCATCCAGGACCGGATATCCTGCCTTATTGTCAGCGGCAAGCTCTCTCTGCAGAGCAGTGATCTCAAAGGCGCTGAGTTCCTCCTGAAACTGCTCCTGTGTTTCCGCCGTCATTGAAACGCTCTCTGCCCCTTCGTTTTCGTTATGATGCCTTAATGCGGAATAATCCAAACTGCAGCCGGTCAGGCATAGCGTCATCAACAGACTCACAATACCCGTAACGGCTTTTTTCATGCTTTTCATATCCATATCCTCCTACTTGCTAGTACAGTGCTGTATATAAGGCCTATTCCTGTCGTAGTTACCACCCATGACGTCGTGGCGTTATTGCAGGTTGTGACAAATCTCCTGATTCTCTAAGTCCCGCATCATCAATGTCATATATTCTCGCCTCCATTCTTTATTGGCTCTAGCCTTTTTTACGGCCTCATCAAGCTTCAATACATATTCATCCTGTCTCCTGCCACATTATCTCAAACACTCTTTTTGTTGTCAGCTGTAATCATTATACCATGGGATGATTCGCGCTGCCACTGTAGCTTATAGGCATCGCATAATTATGCGGGAGTCTTAAATGCACACTAATCATATATGAATCAGGGGCTTTGAACTGGAAAATATGAGATAACACGGATTAAAGGTGGAACAGACAATTGTTATCTGGTCTCCAACGATAGAAAGGCGGTTTTGTTTGATACGTCAAGTGGCAAAAGTATAAGCAAGGCAATAGAAGCGTGTAGTAAGTATGAGATGAAGGCACTGGTTCTTTCACATCCCCATTTTGATCATGCAGAGAATGCGTCCGTTATATCAGAACGATTTAATATCCCTGTTGCATATCACAGTGCAGATGATGAGATATTCGATCATTACGATGCCCAACCGCTCAAGTCATACGGACTTGTAGGCTTTGTTGTTCTTAAGATGTCGGTTAAGGTACTGCGGGAGATTAAGGTTGATCGTCCTAAAAACCACTATTATATAAAAGAAGGCGATACTCTTGCTGATTATGGATTCCCGGAGATCAGAGTGGTGGAACTTCCCGGACACCTTTATTATGATCTTGATGTGAAGAAAAAGACTGCCAAAAGAATTCGCTCTTTTGGATATCGTAAGATCTATTATGGATATGGAAAACCCACGGATAAGTTTTGACTCCTTTGATATGACCAAGGGAAAATTGGAAGTTACACAAATACGAATTACATGTCTTTATATATATACAAATGCTGAGATGCGATGGCTTTTCAATATTTTTCAATGTGCTATAATTTATGATGCGATAGCTTTATGTCCGAATTGTCATAGGAAAATGCACATACTTGAAATGCAAGAAGACATAGAGCGTTTAGAAAAATAGCTAAAGGGGACAAGCGATAAAAGTTTGAACCCGTGGGGGTGTGAGTATGAGCAAAATCGAACTCATAAAAGGATCATGTGCTGATCAAGAAGTGGACGCTGTGGTCAATGCAGCTAACGATGGACTATGGGAAGGAGGAGGTATATGCGGCGTTATCTTCAGAAAAGCCGGAAGCCCTGAATTGACAGCTGCGTGTAAGAAGTATAAGACACCTCTTAATGATGGGGATGCAGTTATAACGCCTGCCTTTAAAATGACTAATGCAAAAGCGATTATTCATGCTGTGGGTCCGAACTTCGCTGTAACACCCACCGCATTCAAGGAATTGCTTGATGCGTATTACAATTCACTGGTGGTTCTGAAGGATAACGGATATCATAGTATTTCTTTTCCACTGATCAGCTCAGGAATATTTGGCGGATCGCTTGATAATCCGGCAGCAGAGTCCACGAAACAATGCTTAAGAGCATATAAGAGGTTTACGGCTGATTATCCAGATTATGAGATTGATGTGAAATTGTGTGCGTTTACAGCTTCAGAGATGAAAGAAGCAGAAACAGAATACGCAAAACGGGAATAATGAGCGTAGTAAAGAAAAAGTGGTTATATGGCCAGATCAAAGCCTGAAATAGTATATGAAAATACAGTACAGGGTATCTTTATACAGAGAAACAACCGCGGTCGGCATGGTATTGTATGTGGCTTACTACAGGATGGACGAGATGAAGGCTTTCTATGCCGCAATGGTTCCGCTTGTTACGGAGGCGGTTTCAATGGCGGTTCTTGTGGGGATGGTACTCAAACGGAGCTAGAATGGGAAAGAACAATAACGCGAATATCTGCCCGTACTATCGCGGCTTATAGGAGATCAAAAACATGGTTAAGCATGTAGGAACCCAAACAATTAAGACGGAACGATTGATCCTTCGCCGCTTTGAATATTCAGATATCGATTCTATGCTTAGGAACTGGATCGCTGATGAGCAGATGCAATGGGATTATGGCGAGCCGTGCTATCCAACCCCGGCGGCTGTCAGAGATTTGCTTGACTCGAAGTGTATTGTTTCATATTCCAGAAATGATTATTATCGCTGGGCAGTCATCGAAAAAGAGTCAGGAGAATGTATCGGGCAAATTGCATTTTTTACTATGGATACAAGCAATCGACATGGTGAGATCGAGTATGTTATCGGACCAGCATTTCAGGGAAAAGGATATGCTACCGAGATGACAAAAGCGGTCATTGCATTTGGGTTTGAAAAGATCAATCTGCATAGGATTGAAATTGATTGCCGGACGGAAAATGAAGCATCACGAAGAGTTATTGAGAAGTGCGGGCTGACTTATGAAGGTGTGTTTCGCGATTTTTTCTGGCGTAAAGACCATTATGAAGGAAGAAGAGTGTTTTCAATTCTAAAGCAGGACTGGAGCGAATAACTTACAGGATAACTGCAAATAATAGGGAGCTTTGACTGTAATTTTCCAGTCAGAGGACAGACCGGGGATTTGGAACTGTTAAGAGATGTGGTTATGGATTTTGGCGACTTTGGCCGCCTTCTTTGTAAAAGGACTATGTGGATTCGCCAATACGCTTGTCTTTACTTCACTGTTAGTCTTTGATAAAAACAATATCAGCATATCACCTGTTGAACTCCTGCTAGGATATCCCTCAAACCTGATTCTGGCGTGGAAAAACAGGAAACAACTGAATCCGAAGGTATACGTGCCTTTATCGTTTCTTGTGCTGGCGGGGAGTATTCCGGGAGCGTTTATGCTGCGGAATCTGGATGCGGGAATTATAAAGATTGTATTTGGGATCATGGTGATACTGTCAGGAGCGGATATACTTCTGAGAGATTCAAAGGTATTTTCTTTCCGAGGATCGAAGACCGCTCTTTTAGCCATAGGTGTTTTGTCCGGAGTCCTGTGCGGGTTGTTTGGCGTAGGTGCTCTTTTAGCGGGATATATTGGAAGGGTGACGGACACCAGTGATGAGTTCAAGGCAAATTTAAGCGCTGTTTTTATTACAGATAACACATTCAGGATCATCCTCTACAGCGTGCTGGGGATTATTACACCGGAAAGTTTAAGGCTGTCTGCCTTGCTGATCCCGTTTATGCTGATGGGCCTGTTTGCGGGGATAAAGAGCAGCGAAGCGCTTGATGACAAAATCGTAAAACGGCTGGTGGCTGTTTTATTGTTCATATCCGGATTAACGATGATCATAAAAAATGCCGGGTGTATTTAGGGCGGAGCAGGGAGGCAAAAGGAGACCATAGGGTATAACCACTCCCATGGGCGCGGCAACGTATGACAACGTAAATAAGCCCGGTATGTGTCCGGTAATGGAGCACCCGAGAGGGCAGGATGCAGATCGGCCAGTCCGTTTTATGTCTTTTGGGAGCACTGACTGTTTTTCCGGATTCCGGATTGGTTTATTACAGGAAGCGGCTATGTCTGATAAAGCAGTATCCGGTCTTTAGTATCCTTACTGTTAAACAGATCCCGGCAGTCGATGTCCTGTAAAAGATGGAATTCCGGATAGTCTCCGAGGCAGGAGATGTATTCCGGAGTCACATAGTAAAAAATCAGCTTTATTCTGCGCGGGCAGTCATAATATGAGACAATAATGTTACGGATCACCCTGCGCAGGATAGTTTCTGAAAACGGCCGGAAGAAAAAGAACCCATCTGTTTCAGCAGGAATGTTATAGAACTCAGCTGAGTTATTTTCAAAATGTATCAGTCCGTTTTTCGGGAAGCCGGAAAGATTCTTCAAAGCGGCCTTATAGAAAACGGATTCTTTTTCAATCCCAAGAGTTCTTATCCCGCATCTGTAAGCAAGATAAAAGCTTACCCGGCCTTTGCCGCATCCAAAGTCTATCAGATATGAAACCTCATCGAAAACTCCGTTGTCGAGCATCCGATCCAGCACACAGTAAGGTGTTGGCTCGTAAGGAGAATGATGTTCGTCAGAATGCGTCTCGTCTCTTCCGATAGTATTAATCTTCAGCTGCCTGTCTTTGAGAATCTCGTCAAAGCTTGCTGATCTCACTGCTTTGTTCATCATACGATAAGGATATCATATATTGCCGGGGATATGCTATACTGAATAAACAAGGACATTGCAGGCTGCAATGCCTCCATGGGAAAAATAGTGGCGGCTCCCACTGCAGGAAGCTGTGGAATACTGCCGGGCTGTCTCGTATCTCTTTACGAGGACAGAGGTTTTGACGTTAAAGACATAGTGATGTCCATGTTTACGGCAGGTGCTTTTGGCTTAGTGATCAGGCGGACTGGCTGCGACTCCAACAGGCATAAGGCTCAGAAAGCAGGTTTACGGAGACTGACTCCAGGACGGAAGATCATATGAATGCCCATCTCGTGAGCTGCTATGTTGCTCCGGTCATAATGCGCACGACAGAGCATCAAAAGCTTTATATTTTGTCTTGACAACTGACCCACTATAGTGTATCAGAAGTAAATGGGATGGTATGATACAAATCCCGTTCATTTCGGACAAACGCCTCCTGAAGAAAGCGCAAAGAAATATGTGGAATACCTTGGTGATACGGACGAGGTCTTAAGACAGGCTTTGGGAATGCGAAGTTTTTCAATATTATTGAACCTTAATAAAAAAGAAGATGGGAGAAACAGAATATCATGAAAGTTGGAAAATCATTTTTGCTGATCGGATTGGCAGCGTTCATGCTTGCCGGATGCAATGTGTCAGTAATGACAAATACAGATCCGGAAACGTCACTTGCTGCATCGGAACAATCGGATAAAGAAGCCGCAACACCCGATTCATCAGAAGTTGAAACGCAGGAAAATATGCCGGAAGAACAGGAAACCCTCAAGGATATCCTTGAAAATGATTCGTTCTATGTACAGCAGGGCACTTATCGGGAACTTGATACTATGAAGTTATATATGACAGGACAATGGTATTCCATAAGAAATGAGGTTTGAAAGAATGCGACAAAATCATTTTTTTGTTAAAACAGGAAGAAAGCATATGAACATGCCTAATTATAACCCATTCAAAAAACTCACAGTATAATGTATGTTAATCGTGCTGATCATACAGACAGGCTGTGCTCTGCCGTTAAGTGATGAAAGCAGGAAGGCAGCGGACAGACTGATTGCCTTCAGCCGCGAGGAAGTGCCCTATACCTCTGAAAAGGTGGAATACATTGGTATAATATCCGCCATGCAAAATGAAATTGATCTGCTGCTGTCCCAAATGGACCTAGAGAAAGTAGATAAGATCGGCGGCGTCGATTATCATGTCGGATCGCTTAAAGGCCAGCCGGTTGTCATAGCAAAATCCGGCATTGGGAAGGTGCTGGCATCATCAGGTATGACGACAATGCTGAATCGATATCCGATCTCCCGGGTAATCTTTACCGGCATAGCCGGCGGTGTGGGAGAAAATACAAAGGTGCTTGATGAGGTGATCGCAACCAGGCTTGTCCAGCATGATTATGGCCAGATAACCAACAACGGATTTGAATGGTATGAGGGCTATACCGGCAAAGAAGGATATTATTACTGCGACCCTGATCTTGCTTCCTGCGCATATGAGGCTGCCGTTTCAGTGCTTGGAAAGGAGCACGTATTTCAGGGAACGATCGCTACAGGAGATCAGTTTATTGCTTCAGAAGAAGCCGTGAAAAAACTCAGTCATGATTTTGATGCCATAGCCTGTGAAATGGAAGGAGCCGCTATTGCTGTAGTCTGCGAACAATACGACATTCCTTTTGTCGTAATAAGGGCAATGTCGGATAAAGCAGATGGAAAAGCTCATGAAACGTATGAGAATATGGGGGATATTGCCGCTGACAATTCCAGCAGGATTGTCCTCAGGATGATTGAAACCATCTCACCTCAGTCAAAATAAGCCGGATTCTTTTCCTGCGCGCCTCTCACGAGCAGAGTCAAAGGCTTTGGTCTCTGCCTGTAACTAAACGCTGACAACTCGAAATACGGGAGCAGGGAGGTCTCTTGTGAAATGAAAACAGTAATAAAGTCAGAAATAGTAGATGTGTTAAAAAATGTTGGGCTTAGCAGCGGCGATTCAGTGATAGTACATACATCACTTGGGAAAATTGGCTATGTATGTGGTGGAGCACAGACTGTTATTGAAGCTTTGATTGAGGTTGTGGGGCAGAACGGAACTATTATGATGCCTACACAGTCTTGGAAAAACCTTGATCCGGAAACAGGAGTCCATTGGGATGCGGATGAAGCTGACTGGGATACGATACGAAAAAACTGGCCGGCATATGATAAGGCTATTACTCCGACTAATACTATGGGAGCAGTTGCTGAAATGTTCCGTTCATGGCCCGGTACAATAAGAAGTGCTCATCCTGCCAGATCTGTAGCAGCCTGGGGCAAGTATGCATCATATCTAACTGAGAACCATGATCTGTCCAACATATTTGGGGATGATTCCCCAATCGGAAAATTATACAAGCTCAATGGAAAGGTTTTGCTGATCGGGGTTGGTTATGACAAAAACACTTCCATCCATCTGGCAGATGTTCGAGCTGATTATCCCGGAAAACACACATGTATTGAACATAGCGCCGTGATGGAACGCGGTGAGCGTGTCTGGAAAGCGTATGAGACACTGTTTGTTGACGGAAAGGACTTTATAGATATTGGAACTGCCTTTGAAACCGTACATAGTGTAAACAGGATAGTGCTGGGAAATGCTGAAATAAAAATGATGATGCAGCGTGAGTTAGTAGAGTTTTCTGTTGAATGGATAGAAAAGAACAGAAAATAACAGGGTTTCAGTCTTAGCCGATTGGAATGATGAGGAATAAAGAATAATGGTAAATGAGAAGGTAAAGAAATGGCTGGATGGAAAAGGCTTTGGAGACAGGCTTTTTCCCGTTTGGCTGGATATTTCCATGAAGCGCTTTGAATATGTGCATCCGGCAGGAGGAAATGAATATATGTCCGTGAAATTGACGCCTGATGAGCTGGAAAATGCGTCAGACGCTGTCGGATGGTGTGATGTATGCAAGGGATGGGAAGAGGACGGTTAGGATGAACCATCAAACAATGATAACTGGACTGGCCCTCCTATAGGTTCTCCCTTCAGGGATTTAACCTTTCTTTCCGTGATCTTATCCATAGGCGTAACAGGCGGGCTGCATAAAAGCGGCGAATCGGGATCGTACAATCTGAAGCTGGAATCCATGGTTTCCGGGCTGTAGTTCGCATAACAGTACTTGCACCCGTTTCTGCAGGTGTTGTATGTGCCTATCTCCATACTCTCGAAACATCCGCATTCTGCGCGCTGAACCTTATCTTTTCCGACCTTAAGTTTATATCCGATCAGATTCTCTATCATATCCCTGCCATAGCCTGTCAGTGTGAACTGGAAGTAATACATATAATACTTCAGCTCATCCAGACGCTTCAGCATCGGAACAGGATTCTTGGTCCAGAACACGATGCAGTCAACAACATCAGGCGTTAGCGCGATCCTGCTTATCTGGTGGATATTCATGGGATTTCTGACGTACAGATACCCTTCCTTTATTCTGTTAAGGAACCACTCCGAAAAATACGCCGGGATATCGGTACGGCGGCTGGCACTTATTATCATATTTAATTACCCTAATAAAAGATATTTCAGTTGCCTGTCTTTGAGAATCTCGTCGAAGCTTGCTGATTTCACTGTTTTGTTCCCCATGCGATAAGGATATCACATATGATCACAAAAGAAAGCCGAGACCCCTTTTGTTGTGGGATTCTCGGCTTGTTTACTGTCAAAGACGGGGTTATAGATCGTACAGTTATGATTGTCAACGATGGATTATGATTGTCAGGCATCAGACAGGCAGAATTCGCAAAATGGCGCGATTTGTCATGAGACGGATTCTGTGATATACTGCGATTCGGTAGCGTGCATTCGGGCTATTACGAAATCCTTGCGATAAGAGGTGGTATACAATGAAAAGGTTAGGAATTATGTTGCTGTTGATAGGATTTATACTTTCCCTATGTTCCTGCCAGAACCTGCAGGGAAGTATGAATATTCGGTTCGATACAGAAGATTCACAAGGCAATTCATTTGAATGGAATTACCCGGAGGATTCTTCACAGAAGGATATCAGCAGCAATGTTTTTTTCGGAAAAGGCCTGATTGGCATTGCATGGCGGTCTGATCCGGATTCTGAGTTTTATACAAATATCACACGGGCAATAGAGGAAGCGGGGGGAAGCTATATCATGCTTTCTCAGGTAAAATCCCCGGATCTCTCTTATGATGAAAGCGGAAATCTTACAGAAGGAGTTGCTGATACAGGAGCTTTAACAGAAGAAGCGGGTAAGCTGATCCGATGCAATAGCTGGCAGGGATCGAATGCAGCCAAAGCAGTTGAGGATGTAGGTGCTGTCATTTTCACAGGGGGCGAAGATATCAGCTCTTCTCTGTATTATTACCAGCAACCTTGGGATGGGATAGAAGAAGAAAGGGATTTCAATGCAGAACGAGATGTTTCGGATTATCTGCTGATGTCTTATTGCCTTGAACAGGATATACCTGTTATGGGATTCTGCCGTGGCATGCAGATGCTTTCAGTTGTGTCGGGAGCGGAGATAATGCAGGATATACCTACCTGGTTTAAGCAGCACGGAATTGAATACAATTATGAACATCGTAATGAGAAAGCTACACCGGATACCTATCGTGATTATGCACCACATGATGTTCAGATCAAGAAGAATTCCCTGCTTTATAAAATCGTCGGAACGGATACGCTGAACGGTTGTCCTTCATGGCACCATCAGGCTGTGGACAATGTGGACAATACAAGGCTTGCCATAACCGGAAGCGTAGATACTAATGGGGTCGAAATGATTGAAGCCGTAGAGCGGACAGACAAAAGATTTGCCATAGGGCTGCAGTTCCATCCGGAAGCATCAATCGTAAAGCATTTGGAAGGAGTCGAAAACGCGGATTCATTTATTAAACCGGAAATTGCGATCAAATTTTTTGAACGCTTGATTGACGAAGCTTCAGGAACTCCCGCGGATGTTTATAATGATTCCGATGAAATATGGCAGGATACGGAGGATGAGTTATCTGATGCTGCATAGGAACAATATAAGGAGCAGTCAGGTGTGTACGGTGCATTTTATTCCATAGGAGCAAAATGATGAATGAGAGATTACAAAAACAGATTGCCTTTGCGTTGGAGATTGACAAGGAGAAGAATATCTTCCGTCAGACACATCTTTCCGGGCATGGCAGAAATGAGAATGATGCTGAACATGCGTGGCATATGTCCATCATGGCGTATCTTTTAAGGGAGTATGCTAATGAGCCGGTGGACATTGCAAAGGTGATGCTCATGTGCCTGATACACGATGTTGTTGAGATTGATGCGGGAGATACTTACGCTTATGATGCCGAAAGGCTGAAAACACAGAAAGCCAGAGAAGATACGGCGAAAGAAAGAATTTTTTCCCTGTTACCGGATGATCAGCGAGATGAGCTGATTGCATTGTTTGACGAATTCGAAGCAGGAGAAACGATTGAATCCCGCTTTGCCCATGCGATGGACAATCTGCAACCATTGATTCTGAATAACAGCAATGACGGCGGTGACTGGAAAGAGCATGGTGTTACGGCGGAACAGGTTTATGGGAGGCATTGCAAAACGAAACTCGGTTCAGAACGCTTGTATGAGGTGACGGATAAGATGATTCGGGACAACATCAACAAGGGCAATATAAGATCGTAAGAGATGATGTTAAGCTAATTCCAAGAGAAACGACCAAAGACAAGACGTTCTTTTTTCTAATGGCTCTAATGATTCTGATCAACTTCATTGGATGGATATTTTACTATATAGGCCACCAATATGGATGGCTGATCATAATCAGTCAGTTTGCGGTTGTTCCCTTGTACTATCTTTTCTTTGGACTTTGGAAAAGCAATTACCTGTTGGTGGGGACTGCGGTTCCGTTTTTCGTGATACACACCATCAATGGAATAATGAAACTTCCGGCATAATTGACCAAGGGGATTTGAGAATGAACACAACAACCGATCAGAGAGAAAAGACAATAGTAAGGACGAGTATTATCGGCATTGTTGCTAACGTAATGCTTGCCATATTTAAGGCAATCATTGGGTTTGCGAGCAATTCCATTGCCATCGTTATGGACGCTGTGAACAATATCTCGGATGCGGGCAGCTCGCT
>JAILIQ010000216.1 GCA_024695205.1 Lachnospiraceae bacterium | reverse complement strand
TTTCCTTCTCCCGGGCTTCTCTCCGCTCTTCTTTTCCATCGCTGTCCTCATCCCGATATCCATCCTTTCCCTGTTCCCTGTAAATACCCTTTTCCAGTTATCCATCCTTCCCCGAAATCCAGGCTCCTAATAGTCGATCCTGATTATCCTGTCTGCAGTCATGCCAAGTACAACATACACAGCAAGAATTACCGTCATGAATATTATCCCGAACATATTTCCGTACAATGCACCCACCATATCCGGCGAGAAAACGCGCAGATACAGGAGTATGGCAAACGGGATCAGCCGCATGATATCGGATTCGTATTTTTTCGAGGCTATCATGGTCTTAAGTTCTCTTTTCAATTCGGTTCTGGTTCGGATGACAGCTGCTGTCGACCTGATTATGGAAATGATATTCCCGCCTGTTCTCTTGGCCGTTGAAAAGACATCGGAAAAGCTTCTGATATCCTCTATCCCGCTTCTTTCGGCGAATTCCTCAAATGCTGCTTCTATCGGGACATTGCTTTTCAATGAACTGATAATGATCTTAAGCTCTTTCATTATCATCGAATTCTCATCATGCGTGAGCTTCAGGTCGTTAAATGCCTCCGTAACGGCATTTTCAACGGAGTATCCGGATTCAAGGACCGCACTCAGGCTCTTTATCATTTCACCGAACTGCAGATTCAGCTCCCATTTACGATCTTCTTTAAGCTGTTCGGTTTTCCGCTTCATATACAGAAAAATGTAAGGAGACAGCAGTAGTGCCGCGAAAATACTGTCATAACACAGCAGAGCGATACCTGTGATCATGAGGATCGCTTTGATGGCTGCGGTGACCCTCTCCTTCGTATTCATCCGGTAATTCTCATAATCCTGCCGCTTCGAGTTTTTCCCGTCGGATGAGTTCTTTTCCTGTCGCTTCAAGATGCCCGATAACATGTCCATCCCGCTCCCCCTCTTCAACAAACCGGTACAGCGAATTCAGCAGAATCTCCTGGTCTTCATATCCGTATACTTCCGTGATCTCGACGACTTTTCGGCTCTTATCCCTGAATCTTCCAAGCTGTATGATAATATCTATTGCCGATGCGATCTGCCTTCTTACCGCCTGCAGCGGTATATCGGCTCCAAGCAGAGTCAGTGTCTCCATACGGGAAAGCATATCCGCTGCGGAATTAGCATGTCCTGTGGACATGCCGCTATGACCGGTATTCATAGCCTGAAGCATATCTATACAGGCCGCGTCACGGACCTCGCCGACCACTATCCTGTCGGGCCTCATACGAAGTGAAGCCCTGATCAGGTCTCTTATTGAAATTCCGTTCTGACCTTCTACATTCGCATTTCTCACTTCCAACTTTACAAGATTGGGAATGCCTTTGATCTGAAGCTCCGCGGAATCTTCGATTGTGATTACTCTTTCGTCTTTTGGGATAAATTCGGAAAGTGCGTTCAGAAATGTTGTTTTACCTGACCCGGTACCGCCCGAAACAAAGATATTGTATCCGGCGATCACCAGCTTTTTCAGAAATGCTGCCGCTTCGTCATGAAGGGAGCCGATCTTTATTAGTTTTTCGACTGTCATTACTTCTTCGGGGAATTTCCTGATCGTTACGATCGGACCGTTTATTGCCACGGGAGGCAGGATCATATTGACTCTTGATCCGTCCAAAAGCCTTGCGTCCACGATCGGACTTGCCTCATTGATGATCCTGTTGGAGCCCGCAGCGATCTTCTGTACCACATCCTCGAGCTTTGAAAGACTTTCAAAACAGCCGTCATACCGGCGTATCCTGCCCTCACGCTCAAAAAAAATGTCATCCGTTCCGTTGACCATTATCTCGGTTACATCATGATCATCCAAAAGCTCCTGCAGACAGTCAAATCCCCTGACAGAAGCATATATGAGTTTTCTTGCCTGTATCCGGTCTTCTACCGAAATATACCTTTCTTTACTGTATATCCTGATCACATCATCAATGATCCCGTAAAGATGTTCTTCATCCGGATCCGCATCGAGTGTGCTTCTTTCAACTACACGCTCACACAGGGTCCTTCGTATTTCTCTATCTACAATACTTCAATCCCTCCAGTTCTTCGATAAACCGGCCTAAATGGCCCTTTAAAAGAATGTCAAAGCTGTAATTTCCTTCCAGCAGTTCATCCTGGGGTATCACCAGTTCACGTGTTTTTTCAAGTATGCTGCCGCAATTGGCAAAACGTATCTGACGTTTCCATTCATCCACGGCTTTTGACGCATTATATCCGTTTTTCTTGAGCAGATACACCGATTTGCTTCCCGCCAGCAGCTCTATTCCCGCGCCTCCGATGATCCGCATATCAAATATTATATTTTCGTATTCGCATGTTTCGTTCAGGCATTCGATGAGTATCCGCATGTTCTCCCTTGATATCTCGGCAATATCAAACCAGTGCGACACTCCGCTGATATAATCAAGAGACTCCCTGTGGACAGCCATTTTGCTCACAAATTCAGCAACCTGTGACTCTCTGGCCTGGATATAATACACCAGATCTGTCAGATTTTTATCGGCCTGGCTCTTCTCTTCCCCGGGATATTCGAAAAACGGATCGAAGCTTATAAACAGCGTCTTTCCGCCAAATGAACAGTACTGGGCAAGGGCGAGCGCAAAAGTCGAACAGTAACAGCCGCCTATCGGGGAACAAACGCATATGATCCTTTTTCTGGCCTCGATCTGTCGTATTTCCTCGATGGTCTTACGCTGTTTTTTGTTATAATAATCCGTTACCTCCTTTTTGATCATTTCCGAGGACTGATACTTGAATATCCTGTGCCAGCGGGTCTCCTCGGTTTCTGCGGTTTCCATGACTTCGCCGTCCTCCGAAAGAAAGCATACATTCTCGGTTTCGGAAGGGAGTTCGTGCCTGATGTCTTCATTACAAAGTATCATCTCAACCGTGTATTCGTTCATAAATTTCTTCAGTTCTCTGACATTGTTAAATATTATGGACTTAAAGATAAAATCAGATCCGGAATTCAGATAAGAAGCCAATTCTCCCATATAGTCGGTACCATCGGCCAATATAGCTAATATTCTCTTCAAAAAGCACATTCCTCCTGTTATAGAATTTGATCAAAAAGGAAAAATCGGGGAATCCCACTGAATCAGAAGCTTCTCTTAGATGATCGGAAAACTGCTGCCTGATGCAGCGCCTCCGAAAGATGTAGTCACATATTACAGACTCCTGCCGAAAATGTCAAGAATATTTGTTCAAAAAAATTAAGTTTATGCAATACTTTCAAACTGCCGTCAAAATGTTTGTACAATTTGCATAAAGAAAGACTATACAGCGAAACAGCGTATACTGTACATATCATGCCTGTTGCAAAAAAAGAAGCCGGATGAGCTATGGTCATCCATGGCTCACCCGGCTCTCTATTCTTTTATCAGCTTATTGACGATCCGCTCTCAAAGTTCTTCTCGGGAACCATAAGAGCAAGTTCACCTTCCGCATTTTCAGCGCAAAGGAGCATTCCTTCCGAAACGATCCCCGCGAGAGTGGCAGGTTTCAGGTTAAGGAGGACCATTACCTTCTTGCCTACCATCTGTTCAGCCGAATAATGCTGTTTGATACCGGAAACGATCTGTTTTACCTGATCTCCGATCTTGACCTGTGAACAGAGAAGCTTTCTTGATTTCGGAACTTCCTCGCATTTTATGACTTCGCCGACAACAAACTGCAGCTTCGCAAAATCATCGTAAGCGATCTCGGGAGCTGTATCCACATGAATGTCAGCGCCGGGATCCCCAGACTCCGATCCGCCGGCTTCTTCCCCGCAGAGTGCTTTTAACTGTGCATCGGCTTCTTCTTTAGTCATGCGGCCCGCAGCAACCAGATTTGCGCATGCCTTCTTCTGATGTGCCACATAATCCGCTCGCTGCTTGGCTTCGACCTCTGCAGCTTTCTTAAGGATCTCTTCCTTGTCGAGTCTTGCAAATAAGATCTCGGGCGTTTCGGTAACCCGGCCGCCCTCGGCAGGATAAAGTCCGAAGCTGCTCAGAGTATCAAAATCACGGATCTGTGTACCGAGCTGGGCTGCGATCTTCTTCGCGGTTTCGGGCAGGAAAGGTACAAGCAGTGATGCACCGGTTGCGATACCCTCGATCAGATTGTAGAGCACGGTTGACAAACGGTCCTTCCGGGCCTCATCCTTGGCCAGCTTCCAGGGTTCGGTCTCGTCAATATATTTATTCAGACGCTTGAAAACGTTGAAGATCTCAGTGAGCGCATCTGCAACATGCAGTGTTTCCATGCATTTTTCAACCTTTGCGTAAGCACCGCTGACAACTGCCTTAAGATCATCGTCGATCTCGGGATCGTTCACATTCTTATTGGCTACGGCACCGCCGAAATACTTGTTGCTCATCGCGACCGTACGGTTGACCAGATTACCCAGCGTGTTGGCCAGATCGCTGTTTACACGCTCCGTCATAAGCTCCCAGGTGATCGTTTCGTCATTTTCATAAGGCATCTCGTGAAGCACGAAATATCTTACGGCGTCAAGTCCGAAAATGTCGATCAGATCGTCAACGTAAATAACATTGCCCTTTGACTTGCTCATCTTCTCACCGCCCTGAAGCAGCCAGGGATGTCCGAATACCTGCTTCGGGAGCGGCTCGCCGAGCGACATGAGGAAAATAGGCCAGTAGATCGTATGGAAACGGATAATGTCCTTACCGATCAGATGCAGATCGGCCGGCCAGTTTTTCTTATACAGATCCGAACTTTCTCCGTCTGCGTCATAGCCGATCCCGGTAATATAGTTCGAAAGAGCGTCAAGCCAGACATATACAACATGCTTGTCATCAAAATCAACAGGTATTCCCCATTTGAACGAAGTCCTGCTCACGCACAGGTCCTGAAGGCCCGGGATCAGGAAATTGTTCATCATCTCGTTCTTTCGCGATACCGGCTGTATAAACTCAGGATGCGTATTGATATGTTCGATCAGCTTATCGGCGTATTTGCTCATTCTGAAGAAATATGCTTCCTCCTTTTCCTCATGGACATTGCCTCCGCATACCGGGCACTTGCCGTCCTTGAGCTGTGAAGGGGTATAGAACGCCTCGCATTCGGTGCAGTACAGACCTTCGTATGAACCCTTGTAAATATCGCCCTTTTCATACATTTTCTTAAATATCTTCTGTATCTGGCGTTCGTGATCGGCATCGGTAGTACGGATAAAACGGTCATACTCGGTGCCCATGATATCCCAGAGGCGCTTGATCTCGCCGGCGGTCATGTCTACGAACTCCTTCGGAGACATGCCTTCCTCTATCGCACGGGTCTCTATCTTCTGTCCGTGCTCATCGCTTCCGGTCTGGAAATGAACATCGTAACCGTCCGCTTTCTTGTAACGCGCGATCGCATCCGCAAGTATGATCTCATAACAGTTGCCGATATGCGGCTTGCCGGATGTGTAAGCGATCGCTGTGGTAATATAGTATTTTCCCTTATTTTCCACGATCAGTCCCCCTGTTTTCATATAATGATTGTATCGATTGTATCGAAAGAGTATAGCACTAACTTTAGTTAAACGCAAGGATTTTGTTACTTGTAAGTGCTCTTTGCGTATGCTAATATTGTGTCATGGTCCGACCTGTAAACGGTGTTATGTCGGACTTTAAACAGTAACCCGAGTCATTTTAACCTTACTGCCAAAAGTGTCAGCGTCCGGCTGACCGAAAGGATACTCATGAAAACGAAAAGACCACTTTCCATGCTCCTCGGCCTGATCCTTATGTTCCCTTCGACAGCGGTTCCGTCATACGGCCGTATCCCCGCACAGGCTGCAGTTCTTCAGGAAACAGGCTACGACAATTCTCTTTTTTCCGGCCTGCCTGACCCCGATGACAGTCTGTTTTCTGCTGACGGCCTGCCTGCTGTCGATGACAGTCTTTTTCCTGCTGACGGCCTGCCTGCTGTCGATGACAGTCTTCTTTCTGCCACCGATCCCGAAGGTTCTTCTACAGTAGTCTCCTCATTTGACAGATATACCGATACTGTCAAAAAAACTTCGAAAACCAATGAATTCCGTGCTGTATGGATCGCCTATTACGATTTTAAGAAATCGGCCGGATCCTCGGAAAGCGCTTTTACTACATATGTAGAAGAAATGTTCGATAACGCCGTTGCCTGCGGTCTTAACGCTGTCGTAGTCCATGTAAGGCCCTTCAGTGACGCTATGTACAAGTCGTCATACTATCCCTGGTCCGACTATGCTTCCGGCACTCAGGGCAAAAATCCGGGTTACGACCCTCTTGAGATAATGGTACGCGAAGCCCACGAACGCAAGCTTCAGATCCATGCCTGGCTGAATCCTTACCGCATTTCCAACGCCTGGAAATTCGGCACCGACGTAACACAGCTTGCAAAAAAACATCCGGCGCGTAAATGGCTGACAAACTCCAAAACCTCCGATGACAGAAACGTTCTGGAGCATGACGGTGCCCTTTATTACAATCCCTCTTCCTCTGCCGTACGCAAGCTGATCATTAACGGCATCAGGGAAATCGTCGATAATTACGACGTTGACGGCATCCATCTCGACGATTACTTCTATCCCGCGTTCGGAAGCAAATACCAGACCGCTTTCGACGCTCCCGAATATGAAGCCTATGTTGAAAAACGCAAGGCTGCCGGGAAGAAGAGTATCATGACGATCGCGGAGTGGAGAAAGAATAACGTCAATCTTCTCGTAAAAGGCATTTATTCCGCTGTCAAAGAGACCGATCCGGACTGCATTTTCGGAATAAGCCCCGGAGGATATATCGATTATCTCGACGAAGTTCACCGCTGGTATGTCGATTACAGGACCTGGATGTCGGAAGAAGGCTATATCGACTATATCTGTCCCCAGCTGTACTGGAGCTTCAACAGCAAAAACATTTTCCCTTATTATGATACCCTTTTGCGCTGGGTTGCCGAGAAAAAATCAGATTCGGTAAAGGTCTATGTCGGTGTTCCGGTATATAAAATGAACGCCAAAAACAATATCAGCGAGTCGAACCAGATCATGGATACCGAATGGTACAATCAGTTCCTGCTTGCGGATATGATCCGCTACGGAAGACAGGGTGGTGCCGAAGGCTTCATACTTTTTGATTATGAAGACATCGCCGACAGCCGTAATGCCACAGCCCTGGAACATCTTAAAGAGACCTGGTGACAGGTTTTTATCTAATATCAAAACTGTCAGAGAAAGGATAACGTCTATGCCCAGAACATCAATCAATTCAACCGCAGCCGGAAGGCTGTCACAATTTATCAGATCAGCGGTTTCTCCGTTCCATACCGTTGAAGAAAGCGGAAAGCTCCTTAAAAAAGCCGGTTTTACGGAGCTCTCTCCCGAAGGCCGCTGGAAGCTTGCCGCAGGCGGAAAATACTACGTAACCCCTTATAAAACCGTACTTTTCGCATTTACGATACCGGAGAAGGCATCAAAACGCGGGATCCACATCGCCGCAGCACATACCGATTTTCCGTGCCTGCACGTAAAGCCGGTTGCCGAGCTTGACACACACGGATATATGAGAGTCAATACCGAGATCTACGGAGGTCCGATCCTGAACACCTGGCTTGACAGGCCCCTCTCGCTCGCAGGCCGTATTTTACTTCGCAGCAACAATATCTATGCACCTCACGAGCTTCTTATCGATATCAAAAAGCCCGTACTTACGATCCCGAATCTGGCCGTGCATTACAACCGTGAAGTCAATGAAGGCGTCAAATTAAGCCGCCAGAACGACATGCTGCCGATCGCCGGAATGCTTAACGAAGCATTTAATGCGGATTCGTATTTTCTTGATTTTCTGGCAAATGAGATCAAAGAGGAGAAGGAGAATATCCTTGATTTCGATCTGATCGTTTACAATGCCGAAGAGCCTCAGTTTGTCGGCTTTGCTTCGGACATGCTTTCATCGCCGAGACTTGACAATATAACCTCCTGCCTTGCCCTGGTCGAAGGTATCACCGGAAGTGAAGACAATTCAGGCATCAATCTCATCGCACTGTTCGATAATGAAGAGATCGGCTCGCTCACCAAACAGGGAGCGAATTCCACACTGCTCGAGCGTCTTATTGCCCGTATTTATGAAAATCTCGGCAAAAAAACAGCGGATATCGACGATGATATCCGCAAAGGCTTCCTTTTGAGCGTCGATGTTGCGCATGCGCTCCATCCCGCAAAGTGCGAAAAATACGATCCCGTAAATAACATGCGCATGGGTGACGGTATCACGTTCAAGCTCAGCGCCAACCAGCGCTATACCTATGATTCGGTTGCCGTTGCCGCACTGCAGCAGCTCTGTGACGGCAAGGGGATCCGTTATAAAAAATTTGTCAATAATTCCGACATGCCGGGCGGCGGGACCTTAGGCCCGATCATTTCGGCGCACCTGCCGATGTATACCGTCGATATCGGTGTTCCGATCCTGGCAATGCACTCGGCGCGGGAAGTGATGGGCGCTTCGGACCAGGAAGAGCTTGTAAAGCTTATGAAGGCATTCTTCTGATAAGCAATTAATTAACAAAGTTCCCCCGGTTTTGACGTGATATAGAAAGCCGGATCAGCGAACCTGATCTTTCACGCTTCCTCAACCCGGACCAGCTTATCTCCTTCGTAATAAAGAGTCATGTTGATGCTGCTGCGGCCTTCAAGCAGCGGCTTA
>JAILIQ010000213.1 GCA_024695205.1 Lachnospiraceae bacterium | reverse complement strand
TACAGATGTCTTCTCCAGCTCCTCGGTGTGATCAGCATAAGCATCGGGAACAGCTCAAGTCGCCCCGCAAGCATGTCAAATACAAGAACAAGCTTTGAAAAATCCGAGAAGAATGCATAATTGCAGGTAGGACCAACTTTGTTAAATCCGGGTCCCATATTATTGAAGCAGGCAAGGACCGCTGTGAAGTTGGTTGTAAAATCTGCTCCGTCGATCGAAATAAACAGCACGGAGACTGCAAATATTATGCAGAAAACGCATATATAAGCATTTGTTCCGCGAACAACATCGTGTTCGATCGTATTCCCATCCATCTTGATCTTTTTGACAGCTCTCGGATGAATGAATATCTGTATCTGTTTTCTGATGCTCTTAAACATTATCAGAACCCTGCTCATCTTAATGCCGCCGCCGGTAGATCCCGCACAGGCACCCATCATCATTACCATTATGAGAACTGTTTTCGCAAATTCGGGCCACCGGTCAAAATCCGTCGTGGCATATCCTGTCGAGGTAAGAAGTGTTGCGACCTGAAATGCCGAATATCTTATCGTTTCACTGAAAGTGGAGTAAAGTTTGCTTACATTTACCGCAACAAGTACGACCGCAACAAAATAAGTGAGCAGATACAGCCTTACTTCCTCCATTTTGAAAGCATTCTTAAACTTCCTCATGAGAAGGAGGAAATAAAGGTTATAGTTGATACCCGAAAGGATCATAAATACGGTTATCGTCCACTGCACGGCAGGTGAATATGAAGCAATGCTGTCATTTAACAGACCGAAACCACCGGTACCGACTGTACCGAAGGTCAGTGTCATGCTTTCAAATACATTAAGTCCGCAGATAAGCAGGATGATGCACTCTAAGGTTGCCATCCCGAGATACAGCATATAAAGTATCCTGGCCGTATCCTTGAGTCTCGGAACAAGCTTGTCTATGGAAGGTCCTGTCGATTCGGCCTTCATAAGGTTCATCGAGTTGCCGCCGAGCATCGGAAGCAGTGCCGAAAGGAATACAAAGACTCCCATACCGCCCAGAAGATGCTGGAAGCTCCTCCAGAAAAGGCTCGCATGTGACATGATCGCCAGATCGCTGATGATCGTTGCTCCCGTGGTTGAGAAGCCTGAAGCCGTCTCAAATACGGCATCCATGTAATGAGGTATCTCACCTGTCATAACAAACGGGATCCCGCCGAACATAGACATCAGTATCCAGCCGAGTGCCACGACGAAGTATCCTTCTTTCAGATACAGCCCGCCATTCTGGGGTTTCTTAAAAGACATCAGTATTCCGACGCCTGCACAGATCACAGCTGTCAGAAAATAGAAGATGCACTCGTTTTCACCGTAAATGACGCCGACAACCCCGGGCACGAGCAGAAATATCGCTTCCGCCACAAGGATCCAGCCCAGTATATATCTTACGACTCCGTAATTCATATTATTCCTCTGAATTATCGATTTTCTTGTTATTCTTTCCCATCCATCCGATAATAAGGATCAAATGCATCCTGCACAGCAGGCGTATACCCTCTTAAACATGGTTTTAGAGGATCTGTTTACCGAAGGGAAGCGAATTTTTTATGCCAAAATATCGTCAATATTATAAATATCTTTCAGTGTATTTACTATGATAACACTGTCTCCTGCTTCGATCGCATCCTGACCGCCGGGAATGATAACCTTGTTTTTGCGGATTATACAGGATATCAGGACATTATTCCTGCGCTTAAGTTCCATCAGGGGGATACCGATGACCTTCGCACCTTCCTTTACGACAAATTCAAGCGCCTCGGCCTTACCGTCATTGATCGCCCTGTAGGTCTCTATATCGCAGTCCATCGTATGCTGCATCGAACGTACAAACTGGGCGACAAGTTCGGTTGAAACGATATTCGGGTTCACGATCGTATCAAGGTCAAGCCGCTCTATAACATCCTCGTAGCTGATACGGTTAACTTTTGTAACTACTTTCGAAGATATCTTTGACCTTACATACAGGCTCAGAAGGATATTCTCCTCATCAATGCTTGTAAGCGCTGCAAAGCCCGATGTACTGAGCAGTCCTTCTTCCATGATCAGGTTCTTGTCTGTTCCGTCTCCGCAGATGATATCGGCTTCGGGAAGTTCATCCGCAAGCTGCTCGCAGCGCACCGGATCCGAATCGATGATCTTGACCTTGATCCCCGAATCTATAAGGCTCTTGGCCAGATAATACCCGATCTTTCCTCCTCCGACTATCATCGCATCGGGAAGCTTTTTCATCCCGACACCGAATGCCCTGAAGAATTCATGGGTATCGGCACGTGAACCCATGATCGATACCATATCATCCGCCTGCAGTTTAAAATTACCGGTCGGGATAAATACCTCTTCGCCTCTCTGGACGGTACATACGAGCACATTACAGCTGAATTTCGCTCTTATATCCATAAGAGTCAGATTGCACAGCTTTGAGTCGCTCTTCACTTTAAAATGGATCAATTCGACCATTCGTTTAGAGAAGACTTCAATTTTCGAAGCGTACGGGAAATTGAAAATACGCGATATCTTCATCGCTGCGGTAAGCTCCGGATTAAATATCATGGAAATATCAAGCTCACGGCGCAGAAATTCATGCTCGCTGGTATAGACCGGATTTCGTACACGGGCAATAGTCTTGCAATTACCGGCTTTTTTGGCGATAACGGAGCACAGCAGGTTCATTTCATCGGAATTCATGACCGCTATCATAAGATCGGCGGAAGCGATACCGGCGGTCCTGAGTGTTGTATAACTTGTTCCGTCTCCCGCATAGGTCATTACATCATGATTGGCCAGTGCAGTTTTTAAGCGCTGGCTGTTTTTGTCTATGACCGTTATCTCGTGTTTATCCTTAAGCAGCTGCTCAACAAGCGCAAGCCCGACCTTGCCGCAGCCGACAACAATTATCTTCATAATTTTTCCTTTTGTACCCTCCTGATCAGAATGCTTTTAGCGGATCATTTTTCTATCTTTTGTATATCCTTCGTTTCCATAACGACAAGCAAAACATTATCTGAAGCAAACGGAGAATGCGGATCGACGAAATGCCACATTTTCCCTTTTTCCTTTACGGCGATTATATTGAGATTCAGCCTTTTTCTGAGTTCGAGCTCGATAAGATTTTTCCCGAGCCATTCTTTTTTAGGCTCCATTTCGATCATATACATATTTGAATCGATCTCGAAATAATCCTTAAATGCCGAAGAAAGCAGTATCTTGGCGGAACGCCTTCCTCCTTCTCCTTCAGGATCGAGCACCTTATCCGCACCGACCTTTTTAAGGATCGAAGTCATCCTGTCCGAGGATGACTTGGCTATTACGACCGGCACCCCCTGCTCCTTGGCTACGGTTACACATAAGATGCTCGCAGCAAAATTGTGTCCCATCGCAGTCACTACTATATCCATATTCTTAAGGCCTAAAGCCGCAACTTCATCCTCATTTGCCAGATTGGCACATACAGCACTTGTGCAGTGATCGGAGAACTCATTGATAAGATTCTCATCCTGATCCACCGCAAGAACATCCGCACCAAGCTCGTACAGGTTCTTGGAAAGACTCCTTCCGTATTTACCGAGTCCCAAAACCGCGATCGACTTTTTCATTAAGTTCCTCCTCAGCCCACATAAAATGTTCCTTCCGCATGCCTTATCTTATTTGACGTGCCCGTTTGCTTGGTAAAGAATATCGCCATGGATATCGGACCTATCCTGCCAAGATACATGGATACGATTATTATCAGTCTGCCAACTGTATCAAGATTCGGGGTGAGCGATCTTGAAAGCCCGACCGTTGCAAGCGCACTGACTACCTCGAACAGTGCGTCGGTCAGGGTTATTCCCCCTCTTGATAACAGGAGTACCGTCATGACGAATATCGCGGCCGCACTCACAAATACGATCGCCGCAGCTTTTCTCATCAGCTCTTCCGATACCCGTCTTTTAAATACGACATTTTCCTTTTCTCCCCGGATATATGAGACCGCATTCATAAAGACAAGAAAAGCCGTTAATGTCTTGACACCGCCCGCAGTTCCTACAGGCGATCCGCCGATGAACATCAGTATATATCCGATGATACAGGATAATTCGGTAAGTCCTTCCTGAGGGATTGATGCAAACCCCGCAGTACGGAAAGTAACCGATTGAAACAGGCTGTTCAGCAGCTTGCCTGAAAGCCCCATTTTCCCAATCGTTACAGGATTATCATATTCCGCCGCAAATATAATGACAGTACCGGCCAGCAGTAAAAAGGCCGTCATCACAAGAACGATCTTGCTGTGTTCCGAAAGATGCTTAAGTATGGTACCCGGTCCGAAACGGTTCTTTATCCCGTTCCGTATTCCGTCTATCACATCAAACCATACCACAAAGCCTATTCCTCCGAGTATGATGAGCGCCATTGTTACGCACATCAGATATCCGGAGTCACGAAAATCCATCATGCTGTTGGGTCCCGCAATATCCATTCCGGCGTTGCAGAATGCGGAAACCGACTGAAAAAGAGATGCTCTGATGCCTTTGCCGATACCGAATCTCGGAATAAAGCTTATTGCATATAAAACCATTCCGATACCTTCAACCAGAAAAACACCTTTGAATATCCGTGTCAATAATGCGAGCAGACTCCTGTTTTTCTGGTTGAAGGTATCGGAATGGTTTTATATGCAATAAGCTTTATTCCGAGAT
>JAILIQ010000196.1 GCA_024695205.1 Lachnospiraceae bacterium | reverse complement strand
CATACCGCCACGTACTGTAAGGATACCCTGTGCTGCCTTCATACCCTCGATATCTTCGGGGCTGGTCTCAAGACGAACGAGAACGACCTTCTCACCTCTGGTTGCCCAATCCTTGGCATCTTCGGCGGTAAATACGATCTTACCGCAGGCTGCGCCGGGAGCGGCACCTAATGCCTTGCCCATGATGCGTGCACGTGCAACGGCATCCTGATCGAACTGAGGATGAAGCAGTGTGTCAAGGTTACGGGGATCGATCATCGCAACCGCTTCCTCTTCGGTCCTCATTCCTTCGTCAACAAGATCACATGCGATCTTTAAAGCAGCCTGAGCTGTACGCTTGCCGTTACGGGTCTGGAGCATGAAAAGCTTGCCGTGCTCAACGGTGAACTCCATATCCTGCATATCACGGTAGTGCTTCTCAAGGATTGAACATACATCCTTGAACTGCTCAAACGCCTCAGGGAACTTCTCTGCCATCTCGGTGATCTTCATAGGTGTACGAACACCGGCAACAACGTCCTCGCCCTGTGCGTTGGTCAGGAACTCACCGAACAGTCCCTTCTCACCGGTAGCGGGATTACGTGTAAATGCAACACCGGTTCCGCAGTCATCGCCCATATTACCGAAAGCCATGCTCTGTACGTTAACGGCGGTACCCCATGAATAAGGGATATCGTTGTCACGACGATAAACATTGGCTCTGGGATTGTCCCATGAACGGAATACGGCCTTGATAGCCTCGTTCAGCTGGATCTTGGGATTGCTGGGGAATTCTTCGCCCAGCTTTGATTTATATTCAGCCTTGAACTGGTTAGCCAGTTCCTTCAGATCTTCGGCGGTAAGCTCAACGTCCTGAGTAACGCCCTTCTTGGCCTTCATCTGGTCGATCAGCTCTTCAAAATACTTCTTGCCGACCTCCATAACTACATCGGAGAACATCTGAATAAAACGTCTGTAGCAGTCCCACGCCCAACGGGGATTGTTGGACTTTTCCGCAAGAGTGTTAACAACGTCTTCGTTAAGTCCGAGGTTAAGAATGGTATCCATCATACCGGGCATGGAAGCACGTGCTCCCGAACGAACGGAAACCAACAAAGGATTATCCTTGTCGCCGAACTTCTTGCCGGTCATCTCCTCCATTTTGAGAATGTACTCATCGATCTGCGCCTGAATCTCAGCATTGATCTGCTTACCATCCTCATAGTACTGTGTACATGCTTCTGTAGTGATCGTGAAGCCCTGGGGAACAGGAAGACCGATATTGGTCATCTCCGCAAGGTTAGCGCCCTTGCCGCCCAGAAGGTTCCTCATGTCAGCATTACCTTCACTGAACAGGTAAACCCACTTTTTTTCCATAGAACTGATGTCCTCCTAGAGTATATTTTTTGCCTTAATACACGACAAAATCTGCACCTAGTAGTTTATCATATCCACTCAAAAAAAACAAGACAAGATAAAACTCTTTGTTAACGTTTTTTATCACTCTTTGTCAATATTGAAGTGATACGTAGGCATTGGCGGAATTAAGTATCATCCTGGCTGCCTCTCCGCGCGTAAGAGCCGTTTTGGGTCCGAATTTCTTGGCTTTCCCGTTTCCGAACAGATCGAACGCTCCCGCAAATGCAACATATCCCGCATATCCCTTTGATACCTTTTTGGCATCGGAATATGTAAGCTTGTAGATATCGAGTTTGGCAAGCGACCCCAGACCCATTACGTCAAGTATGATCTTGGCGGCTTCCTGTCTGTTGACGCCCTTGTCGCTCTTGTACTCTTCCTGATCGGCTCTGTATCCGAACATGGGCATCTGCATGATCATTGACGCAAGCTCTTCCTTTGTGATCTTCTTGTCGGGTTTGAACTTTTCTCCGGGAAGTCCGATCCCCATGCTTGCAAGGATCTTGATCTCTTTTTCGAATTTGCTGCCTTCGATATCTGTATATACGTAATCCGTACGGGTATTTACATATTCCTCACCGTTGTAGTTAAGCTGTTTTCCGGTAAATGCGTCAACATACGCAGGATAGATCTCAGTCCTGTATACAAGCCTTATGCTCTGTTCGTTGCCTGTTCCGTAAATACTTCCCGTATTCGTATACTGATTGACCAGCTCATATACAAGATCAAAGCCTTCATAGCCCATATATGCGTCAAATGCTGCCTTGGCATCGATCACATCCCTGGCCGAAGGGATCTCGGCGTCGGTCCAGTTCATGCGGTAGTTGTAAACCTTTCCGGAAATACGGTCGACCGAACCGCTGATACCGTTGGAAACAAAAGGAACTTCATCATGGTATCTTCTGTAATTGAACGCATAAGCAAGATTTACGACCTCACCGTTCTTTTCGAGTATTTCCGAATATGCATCATTGGTGGAATCAAGCTTTACCTGTGAAAATCTGTCTTTTTCGATGCTCTTTACGAATTCCTCAAATACGTTCCTGCACTGCTTTACCGAATAATTGAACTTTATTCCGTCGATCTCCTGCTGCGAATAATAGTACAGAGACTTGAGCGAGGACGAGAAGCTCAGTATCTTTCCGTCTTTTGCGTCCATTGTCGCACTGGCGTAAGCCCTGTAATAATCCCTGTATTCATTGTTATAGTCCACAGGGCGGTTATCGCGAAGCGTAATGTACCAGAAATACTTTCCGTCGCTCTCGCGCAGATTGGCCGTAACGCTGTCGGCTTTTTCATCCAGGTACAGATACTTGTTGTTCCTGATCATCTTAACGGCATCGTCGGAACTGATCAGGTCATTAAGTTCCGCGATCTTTTTGATCTCGGCCTCTGACAGTGTTGCTTCGTAGCCGCGGGCTGAAGCCCCCGTATCGTTGGAAGCCTCTTTAGCTTCTTCGGAGGTGTATTCAGCATCATTGTTCCAATATTCTTTTTTGGTGTATATCTTACCGGACTTGGCATTTACCGCAATGTACGACATTGAAGGCGTATAAGCGAGAAATACCTTTTCATTGCCGTCCGCATCCCTGGTAACATAGTAATACAGGTTCATTTCGAGCTTGCCGCCGATCTTGTCTTTGGCTTCCGATGCGCTTATAAGATCCTTCGCGGCAGGTATGGATGCAGTATAATTCCAGTTGCACTCAATTCCCCTTAAACTGCCGTCCTCATAATTTACCGAGAGGTAAATATAATTGTCGGGCATCTCGATGCCGTTCTCAACACGTCTGAAATAGAACCTGTAAGCACTGTTGTAATACATGCAGTAGGTGCTTTTAAGGATCACATGTCCGACCGCCTCGGGAACCACACGGGCAAGAAGCTTCTCAGCATCGCCTTTGAATTCATCCGCGGTCTTATCGGGCATCTTTCTCAGATTTTCACTCGTATAGGAATTCATATTGATAATGTGGCCTTCGTCATCGCAGTTCAGATAAATATTCTTGACACTGTCCTGAGTCCACCAGTTAAAATTCCATGTAGCTCTCTCGCCATAATTGTTGTAATTGTAGCTGAACTCGGTATACTCGTCCGGCAATTCGAGCTTGGTCTTGACCTTTAACAGCACTTTGGTCATCATGTCCTGAGTATCCTCGTTGGCGGCATGGGCGCGAACGGGACTGAAGCCGCCCAGACTCCCGAGTACAAGCGCAAGTGCCATAATGACTGTAATGATACGTTTCTTCATAACATCCTCCTTTGCGATAAATTGCATCCTGCAAATTTTTCCTTACGGAAATTAGACGAAGCACTAATGGTATCGGTTCCTGAAAATCTTATTTTTTATAAATAAAGTTTAGTTGTTTTAAAAGCCGAAATCAAGTATCATATGTTATGGCATCAATCATATCACGGGACAGGATAAAAATGATCACACGCACAGTTGAACTGTCGGATGACAGGCTTTTTTATGATTTCTGCGGATCGGCCGCTTCATATCTTGAACGGACGGTCTGTGAAGATGCGCCCTCTTTTTCCCCGCAGGATTTTCTCTTTTTCGATATCGAGACCACCGGACTTTCCCCGAAGGAAGCATATATATACCTCATAGGCTGCATTTACGAATCGGAAAACGGTCCGGTCATGACCCAGCTCTTTTCCGAGGATCCCTCCGAGGAGGAAAAGATCCTTTCAGCCTTCTGCGATCTTCTGCGATCGCATGGTCTGCTCATACATTTCAACGGTTCAACCTTTGACGTTCCTTTTGTAAAGGCCCGCGCCGGGATATATGGTATCGACGTGCCTTTATTTTGGGCAGGTCTTGATATCTACAAGGTATTAAAGCCTTATAAGGAGCTGTTGGGCTTAAAGTCCATGCGCATGAAGGCTGTCGAACAATATCTCGGGACAGCCCGTGAAGACATGTATGACGGCGGCGAGCTTATCGAAGTTTATATCAAATACATCTCGCTGAAAAAGCTGAACCGGCTTAAAGCCTCACATGATGAAAACGACTTTCCCGCCGCTTTCCTTCCCGACGAGCCTGTGCAACCGGGGGCTTCGCACCGACAGGTCTCTGTATTTTCCGACTATACGGGGCTGCGTCTTATCGGAGACTGCAGCTGCAACGAGCTGCTTAAAATACTCCTGCTCCATAATTACGAAGATGTGATAAATATGCTTAGCATGGGGTCACTGCTCGATCTCGCGGTTTTTATGAGCGGTAATTTTGTCTGCAGCCGCTTTGAGACGGTTTCTTCCCCAAACGGATCTGACCGTCCCGCAGCGCTCCTTACGATATCTGTTGAAAAAGCCGTTTCCGGACTGTTCAATGACCGCATCCTTACTCCCGCAAGACAAAAAAAAGGCTTCAATGCAGTATCTTCCGGAGGTGACCTTTATAATATCCGCGCACGCATCATGCGGTCGGATACAACAGATGAGCTCACCTTCGCGATAGAACCGTTTGAAGCCGAATTAAAGCTGTTTTTTGCCGATTACAGAAACTATTATTATCTTGTAAATGAGGACTACGCGATCCATAAGAGTATCGGCATGTTCATGGACCGGGAAAGATGTGTAAAATGCACTGCTTCCAACTGTTATGCGCGTAAGTCCGGAATGTTTCTGCCTGTTTTTGAAAAAAAGGGCGGCGCGCTTGCCGAAAAAGCCCACCTGTATCGCCGAAGCCTGCAGGATAAAGCATTTTTCATCCTCGCCGACGATCTGGCCGCAGATCCGCAGGTATTATATTTATATGTCCGGCAGCTGTTAAATGCCCTCGTATGAACTTATCATATTCCCCGGTCATATTTTTTATGCGCGTCTTGCCTTCTTTTTGATCTCGAGCTGTTTCAGCTTAAGATTGGTATTGTAAAAGTCTTTTGTTGTACAGCCTGCTCTTCCGCCGCCTGCACATGCACAGGCACAGGCACATGCACATGAGCTGTGGGCACATGAACTGTGCGACCTTGAGCTTGAAGAGTATGAACGCGAAGACGAACTGTAGGAACGTCTTGCAGGTACATTTACGACATGGACCCTGACATAGGTGTTGGGTGACGAATGATACCTGTACAGTCCGTTCTCTTTCTTCTCTTTGATCTCCTTCTCTTCCTCGGGGATATCCTTCTCCTCGATCTTTACTTCGCTCTTGATAAAGCTTCTTCCGCAGAATTCGCAGTTGTCCTTACCCTCGGGACGGGGTGCGCCGCAGCCGGGGCAGTCGGGATAGTATTCCACCTTTGTCCTTGTTATCTTCTTTTCCGTAGAACCAAGACCGGATCTGCGTTTGTAGCCGATCGCGATCGCAACAAAGCATAAGATGACGATCAGGACCGGTGCGAACAGGAAAACGATGGCAATAATGGCGATCACTGCATTTGCAAAGGCATCCGAATCTTCTTTTTCCTTGCTTGCCGATTTGGAAACATCGAACAGGAATGCATCATTCGGATAGGTGATGCTGACGGAATATGTATCGCCGTGTCCTAGTGAGGTCTCCCATGTGAGGTAATGATCTACCGTTTTACATGAAGGTGACCAGCTCAGAGCCTTGTCATCCCTCCAGCGCAGCACCAGCTTGTCAACATTCAGCTCGTCAAACCAGCCGGGAGTGAAATCGAACACAGTCTCGCCCTCAGTCAGCAGGTTCATATCATACATATAATCCTGAATGAGCTCAAATTCGAAGCTTACTACCTCATCTTTATAATAGTTCTTGTCAAATGTGATCTTGAGACTCGATCCCTTTGAGGAAGAATATGAGATATCCTTGATCGTGTCTGTAAGAGCCTTGTAAGAAATATAATGACTGTTGGGTATGCCCACAGTGACCCACGACAAAGGGCCGTCCGAATCGGAATCGAGCACCTTCCAGTCAATATGGTATTTCATTGTCAGCGTGGCGTCTTCATTGACATCTACGGTTATATCATACAGCAGTATCTCATCAAGATCTCCCGCCGCGGCCGCCTTTTTCTCAAACAAGCCGGTCAGAAGAAGCATCGCAAATACCACAACCAGCACGGCTGCCGTCTTTAAGACAGTACGCATCCTGTCCGAAAAGCGTTTATTTTCAGTAATCTGCCTAATTGTTTTCATGTAGCAATATCCACCGATCAAAACCGGATGATCGGAATTGTTCTCCTTTCCGTTTTATTTTGTATTCTCTGTAAATGCATCCTTTTTGACTATCCTCAAAGGGCATTCGCATCTCATGAGTGAAGAGAACTCGCGTCTTGCCCTGCAGGCTTCGCTGTTCCAGATCTTATCCCATTCGTCATTAAGGAAATTACCGAGAACCCGGTCGTTCAGCCAGCTCTGGCAGGGAACGACATTACCGCCGGGTGTGATCGCCATGTTGGACAGACCTGCCCCGCAGCTCGGAGTCGTGATCCCGAGTTCATTACAGAACTCGTCATCGACCCATCCCGGAGACGTAAAGCTTATCTCCATTCCGTTATTGAAGCAGTAGCTCACGCTCTCCTTAAGGATCTCACGGATCTCTGCATTGGTCAGCTGCAGACCCGCAGACTCTTCCCCGGCCGCGTTGCCTGTCGTGATGAGTCCCGAGCAGGTAACATAGGTAACACCTTTGTCATGCAGGAATATCAGTGTATTGACATAATCCCTGTTGAGGGTGCACAAAGGAGTGTTGATGCTGATATTGATCCCTGCCGCAAGCGCATTTTCGATACCCGCGACGGTTTCCTTATATCTGGGAGCACCGACAAGCTTATTGTGAACCGCTTCGTCAGCCGAATAAAACGTGATCTGCACACTGTCTGTCGAAGCTTTTTTCAGTTTTTCGCAGTATTCCTTTGTAAGCTTGATACCGTTTGTGTTAAGTCTTGTAATGAACCATTTCGCATGGTCAATGAGCTCGAACAGATCATCCCTCATCGTAGGCTCGCCTCCGGTAAAGGTAAGCTGCGGAATGCCGACCTCGCGGCATTTATCGATGATCTTTTTCCATTCCTCTGTAGAGAGTTCTTTTTCCGAGCTCTGCTCCTGTCCTGCCGCATAGCAGTGGATGCATGACTGGTTGCAGTGCCACTTGCCGTCGCAGGTCATGGCGCTTACCATCAGATCCATCCTGTGAGGTGCACGCATGAACATGGCATAGTCGCCCATATCCATATACCCGATCGATTCCTCGACCTCTTCGCCGTAAGCCACCTGCTTAAATGCATTCATGATCCTGAAAATGTCTTCTTTAAGACGTTTTCTTGAAACGAACGGATAAACCTTTTTAACGGATGTAACGGTGTTCTCCCTGATAGTATCCGCATCCTCATCGGTTATCTCGCGCCCTGCATATTTATTGACTTCCTCAATAAATTCGGTCAGAAGGATACTCCACGAAACATTTACCGGGATGATATCCTGTCCGTTGATTATCGCGACACTGGCTTCGATCTGGTTATCCTCCACTATGGGCGGGATCAGATGTATACGTACCACTCCGGGTCCTTCGGGATTAAGCGTGGTATGATGCACCTCATTGAAATGCTCCGCTGCGTATTTCAACTCGCGTCTGCTTGCTTTCATGCGACTCTGGCACCTCCTTGTAATATAACACCGGCAAATAAATATACCGGTATTTTGTCAGCTTTAAAGAATAGTATATATCATTTCATTTTTTTTCACAAGAAATATATGCATAAATGACAACATTCGCTGTACTGATCATATAGTTTTGTGCTATACTTGCTAAGGCAATATTTTGAAAAGAGACGGAGGAAATATTTTGAAAACAAAGAATAAGCTCTCATTATTCGGGATCCTGTCATTTCTGCTCATTTTCACATTTCTGGTCACAGCTCTTTCAGCTCCTTCATTTGCAAGGGCGGAAGACTCATCCGATCAGAACGTAACGGTTGAAACGGATGCAGAAGAAGACGAAGAAGTCATCCGGCAGGCCTCACCTTTACTCAGCGATAAAAAGATCATCCTGAAACCGGGTAAAAAACACACACTTTCCGTCGAGGATGCGGAAGGTCTCAAGATCACCTGGAATTCATCCGATCCGGATGTCGCAACGGTAAGCAAAAAAGGCCGTGTTACCGCAGTTTCCGAAGGAAAAGCCACGGTTTCGGCCCATATCCTTGTTCCCAAATCAGAAACCAAGTTCAGGGAAGTCACTTTAAAGTGCAAGGTTACTGTTGAGGCCGTCAAAGAAGTCCGGATAGCCGCGGTCGGTGACGTTTTGTTTCATGACAGGGTTATCGCTTCCGGAAAAAAGAGCGACGGCAGCTACAATTACGATAATATCTTCAGTGCCACATCGGATTATTTCCACACTTTTGATGTTACGATCGCCAACCAGGAAACACCTTTTACCGATGATCCCTCAAAATACAAGGGCTATCCTTCATTCGGTACACCGACAGCTCTGGGAGATTCAATGATCAAGGCAGGGATCAATGTCGTTACCTGTGCCACCAATCACTCCTGGGATCAGGGTTCCAACGGCATCAAAGTGACCGTCGATTACTGGAATGCCCACAAAGACGACGCCATAATGCTTGGAATGCACAAGACCGAGCACACCTTCCAGACGATACACTATAAGAGGGTTAACGGGGTCAAGATCGCATTCATCAATTTTACGACCTTCCTGAATTCCTCATCGGGTATCAAAACACATTATGTAAATATCTTAAAGAGCAGCACCTATAACGAATACGGCGGATTCTACGGCAGTCTCACGGAAGAGAAGCTTTTCGAGAAGATAAAAAAAGCAGCCTCCAAGGCTGATTTTGTCATAGTTCTCCCCCACTGGGGCGTTGAATATACACATGTACCCACCAAGGCTCAGCAGAAGCTCGCCCAGAAAATGGCGGATGCCGGCGCCGATGCGATCATCGGATGCCATCCTCACGTAGTAATGCCGCTCAAGATCATTGATGCAGCCGACGGAAGACGCGTACCCTGTTATTATTCACTCGGCAATTTTGTATCCAACATGTCGCAGGCAGAACGCAATCTTGAAGGTATCGCAGAGCTTACCCTTACAAAATGGAACGGCGAGACCACGATCAAAAATGCGGAATTCAAACCCCTGATCAACCATATCAGCGGAGGCGAGACAAGATACTGCGTATATCTGTTATCAGACTATACCGATGAACTGGCCGCAGTCCATTCATCGAATTACCTCTACGGAAAGGGCACGATCACTATCAAAAAACTCAACGATCTGTTCAATTCCATCGGCAACGAGAAGTGGAAATAATCTGATACTGCCTGTTCTCTCCGGTCTGGCCGGAGGATAGTTTAAGGCCCCGGATGCGTATGCATTATGCCGTTTACATCGGACTTTTGTCCGGTAATACGACATAACATATACACAGCCGGGGCCGTTTTATCACTGCTGCTGTCCCAGTTCAAGCGCCTTACGGTTAAAGTCAAGCATCTGAGCCTTCTTGGGCGGAATACACTTCTGAAGGCCGGCATCAAGCGATTCTGCCGATACAAATGCCTTTTCTTTGAACAGCTTGCCAAGCAGGATGATATTGGCAAGTCCTTTAAGACCGTTCTCATCGGCAAGCTTTGTTGCCGGAACATAATACACCGTCACATCATCTCTTTCGACCTTGATATCGACTGTTGAGCTGTCAACTAGGATCGTTCCTCCGGGAACGACACTTCCGACGAATTTTTCAAGCGAAGGTCTGTTCATGGCTACAAGTACGTCGGGATTCGTAACGAGCGGTGAGCCTACTGCTTCATCGGAGATCACAACGCTGCAGTTACATGTACCGCCACGCATTTCCGGACCGTACGAAGGCAGCCAGCTTAAGTTCTTATCTTCAACAAGGGCGGCATAGACCATAACCTTGCCGGTGAACAGGATTCCCTGTCCTCCGAAGCCTGCGAGCAGAACATTCATTGTATTTGCCATTACTGCTCACCTCCCTGCTGTGCGGTAACATCCTTATATACTCCGAGCGGATAGTAAGGAAGCATATTGTCCTGCAGCCATTTGATGGCATCTGCGGGAGCAAGGCCCCAGTTGGTGGGACATGTCGAAACAACCTCAACGATCGAATAGCCGAGTCCCTTTATCTGGTTCTCAAATGCTTTCTTGATCGCCTTCTTGGCTTCATTTACATGCTTAACGTTATCTACGGTTACACGCTGCGCAAGAGCAACACCGTCCAGAGTCGAGAGCATCTCACACATCCTGATCGGGTATCCTGCGGTCTTAACATCACGTCCGTAAGGCGTGGTCTGTGTGATCTGTCCGGGAAGTGATGTGGGCGCCATCTGTCCGCCTGTCATTCCGTAAATAGCATTGTTGATAAAGATTACCGTGATATTCTCACCGCGTGTGGCGGCATGAACAGTCTCGCAGGTTCCGATAGCCGCAAGATCGCCGTCTCCCTGATAGGTAAATACAACATTCTCGGGATGAGCACGCTTTACACCTGTAGCAACGGCCTGTGCACGTCCGTGAGGGGACTGTATCATATCACAATTAAAATAATTATATGCAAATACCGAACAGCCTACCGATGCGATGCCTACTGCGTTTCCTTCAACGCCCAGCTCGTCGATGGCCTCGGCTACAAGTCTGTGAACTATTCCATGCGTACATCCGGGGCAATAATGAAAAGGCACATCCGCAAGTGCATGGGGTTTTTCAAATACTACTGCCATTTTTCTTTCCTCCTCTCATCAAACTAATGCTTCGATCTGAGCCAGAACCTCAGCAGGTGTA
>JAILIQ010000169.1 GCA_024695205.1 Lachnospiraceae bacterium | reverse complement strand
TAAGATCGCCGGGCTTAGTGGTTATCTCTTTATCATTTACAGGAAGTTCCCACGGCAGCTCTCCTACTTTTTCAAAACCCCCGTAATCGTGCATTTCCAGAGTCACCGGGTCTGTGCAGAGTTTTTCTAAGAAAGCTTCCGCTGAGGAATTATCCTCCGTATCGACCGAAAACACTCTGTCTCCCGCAACCACAGTAAGAAACGCCACAGGCTCCATGCTCCCGGTCGTCTCGTTATCAGTGGCTTTGGCTTCCTTTTCTATCTCGCCTGTCCAGTCAATGATCCCGCCAAACTCATACACGCTCGCATATCCCATATCGACAAGCTTCTGCGCAGCTTCCTTGCTCCTACGCCCGCTCCTGCAGTAAACAAGGATGATCTGGTCGAGATCAGGTAATTCCTCCGGAGGAGTATCCGCAATACTTTCATTCGGAATAAGAATGGCTCCGGGAATATGGCCTTCGGCGTACTCATCTTCCCTGCGGACATCTACTATCACATGCCCGTCATCCTTTGCCATCATCTCTTTTGCCTTATCCTGTGATATCTGCTTATATTCGATTATCTGAAACATCCCGTCTCCATCCATTATCTGACCCTCGTTATTTGTGCACCCTGCCAGCATCAACGCAAATACACTGATGATAAGCCGGAACAATCCCGCCGATAAAGTCTTCTTACCCGCTTTGCCGTATTTCATGTCAATTCCTTTCGTTTATATCGTACCTAAGTCCCCGAGTACCCGAGTACCTGAGTATCGGAGTATCCGAATCCCCGACAGACTGTCACAGCGAGAGCGCGGCGCTATGCCTCATTTACAAGCTTCCCTGTCATATGCTCAATTTCAAGTTCCAGACAGCATACACGGGAGAAGGAGTTTTTCATCTCCTTTTCAAGATATGCCTCATCATCAGTAAATTTCCTGCAAAGACAGGTACATATCTCCTTTTTCTTCTCATCGTCCGTAACCTCACGGATCCGTCCGAACACTATCACGCTTCGGATATTGAGAGCCCACTCGCCCTCTTTTCGATATCCTTTATCCATCACACAATAGCTGACCTTGTCACACCCCGCGATCGCATCAAGCTTATGGCCTTCCTTCGCACAGTGAAAATAAAGCTTTCCATCACTCTTTGAATACCAGTGATCAAGCGGAACACCATAAGGATACCCGTCATCCCCGAGTACGGATAACACTCCTCTGGGCTCGTTTTCCAGTATTTCCATGCATTCCCCGTTCGGAATCTGCTGTTTGATACGTCTCATTTCTCTGAACATGATAGCTGTGTCCCCCCCCCTAAAATTTATTGCATTACTTGATCCACCCCGTAAACATTATCTCATTTTTATGCGCATAAGTCCATCTGTTTTAAAAAAACAGAGAAATCAAAACCTCCGTCCGGGCCTTCAGGGCCGGGGCGGAGGTTTAATGATCATTAATAATGAAAATTATTTAAGTTTCTTTCTCATCTTCTTGTAAGTTGTAGTCTTAACCGCTTCAAAGGACTTGGCTTTTTTCTCCTTGAATGCCTTGCCAAGCTTTTTGCTGTAATCGGTAACAGACATAGTCTTGCCGTTCCAGACGGCAGTATCCTCATCGGCAATATTGAATGCACCGCGGTTGGTTTCGATCATCTGGCCGTCCTGCATCTTGTATACGATATCTTCTCCTTCACCGTTTGCCGCATAATGGTAGGTCTCAAGCAGCTTGCCGCTTTTCTTGATATACTTCGTGTCGCCGCGATATCCGCCGGCACTTGCTACACCTGATTGATAGGCACCGAGCATTACAGCCTTCCCATCATAATATGTATAGAGCTCATAAATATAAAGACCGTTGTTATCGTACTCGTCGCTGGGAGTATCTACCGCAAGAAGCTCGGGGATGTCATCATTATCCACATAGATCAATGCAAAACGGTCATATCCGTTCGAATACTCATCTGATTGATGAAGTTCTTTGATAAGACTGTAATAAGCCTTGTAAGCCGGATCCTTCGCGGAAGCGTATGCAGGTACCCCGGTAAATGTCTGAATGAGCAGAGCTGCGGCCAGAAACATTACCAATGAAATTTTTGTTATTGTTTTCATGTTTTTCCCTGTGATATACCCCGGATACAGAATATACCACATTTCCTTTCTCTCAAGTTTTGGCGGACAAACTCATACAGCTGCCGTAGACAGCCTGTATATTCGTTCGCCATAGAAATATATTAACATTATCTGCATATATGTCAATAAAAACAAAACATTCCCGGTACTGACAAAATGAAGAAAGAGATCATGGCTGCATCCGTTTGCGATCCTGCTTGTTGTTGTGCGCGGGATAACACTGATAACCACGGTCCGGATCGCATTTCTCTTTATTTCATCTGTATAATGCCCTGTATTCCGGCTTTCGTGCTTTGTAAATATTTCCCGCATTGTGATGATCTGTGTTATAATCTGACCGACAGACGATTGAATAAACAGTGATAAATAATGTTTACCCGTAAATTCAATAGAAAGGATGCCGCTATGGATCAGCTTATTGAAATAAGACTTTTGGATGAAGCAACAGAGAAAATGAACGAATATGTCCGCTCTCTTGTAAGAAACGGACAGTATGAACGGGCAGATTCATTTTGCGAGAAAAAATATGCACGGATCGCATCTACGGGATTTTTAAAGAAGATCCTGACATATTTCATAGAGCATGAGGAACCCGGGGAAAATGAATCGATCCCGGGACTTTCGGGCATATATGAATATGTGAACGCCAAATTGCCGGGAAGCGCCGGTATCGTCGGGAATAGTTCTAATGATGCAAATACCGGAGCATGCGAAGACAACACTTCTGATAAAAATACAGGAACATACGAAAACTACCGTACCGGCGAATACATAAGCATCAATGTGGAAGAAGGAGTCACCCTGCACCTTTGGGTATCAGACACGGATACACTTGCGGTCACTGTCTGCGTTCCCGCGTCCGAAGTTCGGTACTCGCCCGAAGATGAAGAAACTAAGATACAGCCTCATCACGATCTGCAGATATCAGAACCTGACGGACACGAGGAAAACGCACCGCTATCATTCCCTGTATCCGGGCTGGGGGCTTTCTGCGCAGCTGCGGAGCACATATACAAAAATGCCCATCGCCTGAACGAATGGACCAAGCTCCGCTGCTGGAGACTGGCGGAGAAATATGAATATCTGGATTACCCGAAGGAGGCTGTGCTCGCAGAGGTGCCGGAAGTCTGGTGGGATGACTGGCTTGAAGAGGCCTCGCAGAAAGATAAGTCGGATCTCGATTTTGTCAGGAAGCTTATCTCAAATCGCGGCGAATGTCTTAAATATGCGCCCGAAATACTGAAATCGGACAGAAAAACGGTACTCAAAGCCATTAAGGATTTCAGCTATTCCATCAACTATGCGGCCGAAGAGCTTCAAAACGATAAGAGCTTTATACTTGAGGGTATCAAAAAGAACGGCCAGCTGTTTGAAGACATCGATGAAAGCTTCAGGGACGACAGGGAAATCGCCGTTGCCGCAATAAAGAAGAGAGCATATAACTACGAATACGCTTCGGACAGGCTTAAACGTGACCGCGAGATCATAGAGACAGTGATGGCCGACAATATCTACTATCTTCGCTATGCACCTGCAGATGTTCTGGAGGATAAGGATCTGGTAATGAGGATCGTATCCGAACGCGGAGATATGCTTCAGTATCTGCCGGCAGGCATGCGCGCGGACAAAGATGTCGTTCTGACTGCAGTAGTCTCGAGCGGAGCCTGTGCAGCGGAAGAATACGGTTTGGGCGGTATAGCGCTTTCACACGCTTTGGGAGGTCTTAACCGTGACCATGAAGTGGTGCTTGCTGCGGTTGGGTATTGCGGACTTGCGTTAATGTGTGCTTCTGACGAGCTAAAGGACGACAGGGATATAGTCCGCGTGGCTGTTGAAAACTACGGCAGGGCACTGCAGAGTGCCTCGGCGAGACTTCAGGATGACAGGGAGATCGTATGTGAAGCGATCAGGAATGACGGAACTGCATTTTGCTTTGCCTCCGAGCGCTTAAGACATGACAGGGAGATCATTATGGCAGCATTTCAGTCAGCAGGCATTGAAATAATCGATTCGATCCCCGAAGATCTGTTTTGTGATATTGATTTCAGGATTCTTATGCTTGAAGCCATTGCCCGGTGCCTTCCCCAATTCGAAGATTACGGTGAGTTCGGTGATGGGACCAGTGAATACTACGGCATATTTGAAGACTATGAAGAAGCCTTCAGCAATATAGTTGAAAGCATACCTGCAGAACAGCTCAAGGCAGATCCCGGGCTTTTAAGAAAAATATGGGAACTAGCTGCAGATGTTGACAGGGCGTATTATGATGAGGGCAGTAATCCGTACGAAGACTCACACGAAAGACTGCCCGACACCTTAAAGGAATACTTTGAAGAGAACGGTATATCTCTGTAAACTGCTTATTCCGCGAAGCCAAAGGCCGTCAGACAGACCATTGCGCAGAACAGGAAAATAAAGACCAGTGATAACCAGAGAAGAGGCGGTTTAAACCATTCCACTATGAATTCTATGATGTCGCGTACCTCTTTCGAGTTGCGTTTTTTTCTGTACCGTTTCTTTTTCCCGTTTTCGCCGATCAGATATATCCACGGACTGTCATATATATCCATCCTGATGTTTTTAATAAAAAGCACCGGTGCAAGCGGTACCGCTATGCAGAACCACACTGCGGAACCGCCCAGATTGATCCGGGAAAAGTTAAAACCGTTTATGATAAGCGCAAAAATGACAGGAAGAAAAATAATGCCAAGCATAAGTGCAACAGCCTGCAGCATCCTCAGCCATGATGTAAATCTTAACTTCACTTCCTGTTCGCGCCCGTTGATGTTCATATAGAATACCGGCTTACTCACGGGCTTTACCCGCTCTTTTGGGGTCTGAACAAGCTGCTTTCCCTCACGCACATAAGCACCGCCCCGGGAAGTGAATACCTTTCGGTAATATTCCAGACCGTATGTATCTTCTTTCTGCTGACTGTAGGCTGTAAAGAAAACAAATATGAGGACAAGTGCAAGGCACCCGGTGGCACCAAATATCAGATCCGGCTCTGCGCCAAACACAAAAAGCCCCAGAGCCACACCTGCGGTTCCCGCTATAGTCGCTAAAATCGCCTTAAGCCACCACGGAAGGATCAGATATTTTGATTCTTTATAAGCACGCACGCTGACCTTGCCGGTCTGCCCGTTTACCGCAGCCATATATCCGTCAAAAGCAAGATAATATACCGGCATAAGAACAGGCATCCGCAGCACATCGTCACACCGGGCATTGACTCCAACCGCTTTGGTTTCAAGTGTCTTACCGATCACAGACCTGTAGTCTTCTCCAACCTCGATCCTGACACGCCTTATAAGCTCATCTGCAGAAATATCGCCTGTCTTTACCTGATGTCCCGCAATATAAGAAAAATCAAATTCTTTAAGTTCATCAAGGTCATAAGGCTCCATGGCATCCAGAAGCCGGTTGTCAAGCATCCCGGAACAGTTTACAAAGACTTCATCCACAAAACCCCTGCAGTCGTATACACTCCCGCCGTCTATACGGAATACACTGCAGTTCACGGGTCCTCTGACCAGTTCGTACGGAAGATAAAAGCCATTGAGGTCTTCAAGCCTTTTACTTATGGCCCGTGCCTCTTTTTTGAACTTATTCTTACGGCACCAGTCAGCAAGAACAGACTTTGCCTCTTCTTTGGTTATAGCAAAAGGAACTATGAGTTCGGGGATGGTGTCAGTATTTACAAATGCCTTTCTTACAAGAGACCTGCCGCAGAAAGCGCAGTTTGCCACAGCATCACCGGTATCGAATATCACCTCCGCTCCACAGCCCGTACAGACAGCCTTCTGAAGGTCAAACTTTTTTATGGATTCACGCATTTTCTTCCTGCTTATCTCACGGAAACCCTTATGTTCACTCTTTGCCCTGTCTATTCCGACACGATTTCCGCAGTAGCTGCAGTTATACATCCGCTTCCTGATGTCATAACATGCCGGAGCACCGCAGGAGGGACAATGTATGTCATACAATTTCCCCTGTTTCTTTATAGCCGTAACATCCGATGCATTCATCGATATACTCCTTGGTATTACTATCGTTCATTTTATCCCAAACAGCTGTCGCTCGCGACAGATCACAGTTTCCTGCCTGCTTCCATTAAACAATACCCGAAAAGAATATTAAAGTTATTAAACATCCCGGGGTATAAACACGTCTTTATCTGTACATATTACATTCTACCACAATAAATATACCATTCAGATGTATAAAAGACAATAAGAACAGATTAATCTCAAACTCCCGTTTTCCGCAGTAATTATCTGTTTCTTGTAAAAATACAGGATTTCTGTTAAACTGTTTATGTTTTACAAATATACTTTTTCACTTGTGCGGCTTGGCAGATTTGACCGAGATTCGCCAATCACTAACGCTCTTGGCATGGAGGTTAAAAAATGAGTCTGATAGGAAATGTACTCTGGATCATCTTTGGTGGATTTCTGAGTGCGCTTGGCTGGCTGATAGCCGGTTTGTTATGGTGTATAACGGTTGTGGGTATTCCCGTCGGGATACAGTGTTTTAAACTTGCATCGCTGTCACTTTGCCCTTTTGGAAAGAAAGTCACTCACAATGGCGGTGCAGGCTCATTCCTGCTGAATGTATTATGGTTCCTTTTCTCAGGAATGGAGCTGGCGTTAGGCAATCTTATACTGGGATGCATACTGTGTGTGACAATAGTCGGCATACCATTTGGAAAGCAGTTTTTTAAGATCGCAGGACTCGCACTTGCACCTTTCGGAGCACAGATTGAATAGAAAGGCGGCTGCCGCAGCGACAGCCACCTTTCTTAATATTCATTTTATTCCGTTTCAAAAAATATCAGTAGAATTTCTCAATCTCACCCTCGATCCCGTAGCGTTCCTTGAAAGCCATCAGGTCAGACGGATCCCGTATCAGCATAACTTCTTCAAATGCCCCGGTATGAATATCCTTAAATCCGGCCACCTGTTCACCTGTACAGATACTTGCCCTGATGACCGGCTTTTTATTGGCATGATCGTAAGAGCCTTTCGGCGATTGTTTTCTCTTAAAAAACATATGACGTCCTTTCATACGGGCATATCAATCGTCTGCTGCCTTAAAAGCTTTCAACCGGGCTTACAAAACTATCTTCTTGGTCTTTGAATATTCGCCGTAAGCTATCTGACCGTCTTTACTGTTGAATGCTCTTACGCGTATATAATAGATCACGTCTTCTTTCAGGCCGCTTATTGCCTTCTTTACGGTCTTATTTTTGTTTACCGTATAAACTTCGGCATTTGAAAAATCTTTCTTTGTAGCCACTTCGATCTCATAACCTTTACAATTCTTGGTTATCTTCTTCCATTTTACGGTAGCCTTTTTGGTGCCGAGAGAAACACTCTTGAGGGTTGCTTTCGCAGGGGCGGCTATGGTTACCGGCTTGGTCCATTCATATACAAAATAGAAATTAACATATCCGAACGATGTATTTCCGCTTGAAAACTCCAGATCCACCACATATTGTTCACCGAAAGTCTTACCGGCGCTCATGCTCCTTGCGACAACCGCCGAATCATTCGGAACATAATCCGGACCGGTCTGTGCTGTAATATATTTATGAGCATCATCCTGTACATCTGTAAAATAAATAAGATAACCCTTTTCAACCATAGTACCGCTCAGGCTGCTGATAAGTCCGTCCAGGGTATTGCCGGAAACCCCGGTCTCCACATAAAAATCCATAAGTTCACCGGCTTTTACGGTAGGTGTCAACGCTACGCAATGACCGGTGAATGTAGCATTAAAATCTCCGTCGATATTGTGCACATGCACAGTCTTGGTATGAAAGGCCTCCGTTTCCTTCGCATCATAGTTGGATTCCAGAGAATATTCGGTATAATACTGACCGGACGGTGCAGCCGGGGCATGTGTTTCATAATAACATTCGACAAGCTGCCATACACCTTCGTCGTCTGCTTTAGCACCTGCTGCCGGCAATAATGCGATACAAAGAATAACGCATGTCATGAGCGCCAAAAATCTTTTCATACGAAACCTCCTTTTCAACTCTGAACCGATGATTACGATATAAATGATCTCAGGAAATGATGAGCTGATCATCTTTCCTTTAGATATTTATACCACAGATCATGTTTTTACGCCACCTGTATTTTATGGTCACTCATTATGCCGTTCTTGCATTTATCCCCCTGTCGGATCTGCCGCTTATCCCTTATGTCTTTTTTTGTAGTCCTTCCTTACTTCTTCAAAACCCGCTTCAAAAGCGCAGTCCATTTCCGCAGCACTTTCTGCGCATCTCATGGCGCACAGTGTTTTTGATACCGCTTCGTAATTAAGCGCAGTTCCTGCCCGGTCACTTTCGTAATTGACCGCTCTGTCTGCCCTGATCCCGAACTTTCCGGCTTCCGTGATCGCATCGATATTTGCTCCAAGAAAGATAAACTCCCAGCCATTCTTTTCCTGTTCCTTCTCAACCATACTTTTTACCTTTTTGTAATCGTAGATCCTGCTTGCATTCTCGTAACCGTCGGTAGTGATCACAAATATCGTCCTGGCCGGTCTGTCTTCTTCCCTTGCATATTTATGAACATTTGCAATATGATGGATTGCCCCGCCCAGGGCGTCAAGAAGTGCGGTGCATCCCCTGACATAGTACTGTTGGTCGTTCATCGGCTCCACCTTTGAAACCGGAACGCGGTCATAAATAACCTCTGACCGGTCATCAAACAATACCGTGGAAATATAAGCCTCCCCCTCTTCCTTACGCTGTTTTGCGATCATGGAATTGAATCCTCCGATCGTATCGGACTCCAGTCCGCTCATCGATCCGCTCCTGTCCAGAATGAAAACAACTTCCGTCAAATCTTTACGCATGATCAAGCCCTCCTTTAAAATCTCCGCATTCGCGCGGTTGTTTTTGTTTTGATGGCCTGATTATACAATACAAAAAATGAAAACAGGTCGCTTCAAAAGCGACCTGCCAAAATCATGTAATGATGCACGGAAGTCCGTGTTCTTCAAGCTGAATGTCAAGTTCGATCATATCGTAGATCTCATTTTCAATAAAATATGAGAATATAATATCCGTTTTATCACATGGAGAAAGAGCATAACCCGCGCGTGCGAGAAGATCCTTCGATTCATCGAGGTTCAGTTTTGCACCCATACACAGGCACAACGCCGTCAGCTTCTGCGGATGATAGTCTGCGTTGTTCTTGATCTTGGAAAATATCTTTTTGTCAACTATGGCATTCTTGTAAACCTCTGTATTGGTCAATTCCTTCTCCCGGATCAGATACAGCAGATATTCGGAAAATGTATCGGACCGGTGGCGTATCCGTTCGGCAAGTTTGCTCTCGTGCTCTTCGATGAAATCACCGTAATCCGCTTTTTCCGCAGCCATGCTGTTGTCGAAAGCATCAACGCTGTCTTTTTTCTCTGCCACGGACTGCGGCAATACAGTCGGATATTTTTGATCATCCCGGATCGGTTCCGGCGCTTCAACCCGACGCCGTGCCTCACCTGCCCCGAATATCCCCGGTTTCTTTCTCCGGTTTCTGTCCCGCTCCGGTTCGTCTTTACTTTCAGCTTCCCCGAAAAGTATCTGTGTTGACATCAGCGCTTTGGAAAACAGATGATCGTACTCTTCCTGAGCCTTTTCTTCGACATAATGCCGGTCAATATACTCTTCCAGGTCCGGATACAGCTTCCCGCCCAGTGATGTCGCCTTCTCATCGAAAACAACAAGATATATCTGCATCTCATTTTTCAGTAGAAATGCATTGATCTCGTCCACCGCAATACGTATCCCCTCTTCCTTGGGATAACCGAATCCGCCGGTCGAGATCAGTGGAAAGGCCACAGAATGAATCCCGTTAGCCTTTGCAAGCTCAAGACTCTTTCTGTAACAGGACCGGAGCTTCTCCTCTTCACCTGCTTCTCCATTAACATAATGCGGGCTGACCGCATGAATGATATACTTTGATCTCAGGTTAAAACCCGGAGTTATAAACGCCTCTCCTTCAGGAACAAAGCCTATTTTTTCTTTCCTGTATTCCAGAAGCCTGTCATGACCCGCTGCCTTGTATACGGCACTGTCACACCCGGTACCGACGGCAGGATGATCATTGGCTGTATTTACAATGGCCTCGGTATCCATTTTTGTTATGTCGTTTCGAACGATTTTAAATGACATGAACCGGTTCTCCATTCAGATTATTTTGTTCGGAATTTATTTCAGACTGTACTCTTTCTCGATGTATTCCGGAGGAGCATCGCTGTATTCTTCCTTCCATTTGAGACCGTTGGTAAGTTCCCCGTAATCGTAAAATACCTTCACCGTATCACCGTCCCGCTCAACCCTGTACTGGCCATTTCGGACCATATTGTCATGAAGGAAATAATATTCGGTCTGTCTGCCGATCTTTTTCAGCCTTAACCCTTCCCTGCAGTAGACTGTTATCTCGTAAAAACTGTCCCCCGATGTAGAAAAATGCTCCTCTTTCTCCACAAGGAGCAGGCTCTGCCCTTCCCCGATATCAGTCTCGGCGATCGTGGCTTTTCTGCTGTCTTCCACATCATCGATCAGGATCCAGCATGTAAATCCCAGCATGAATACCAGGATTACACTTACTGCGATGACGGATATCTTCATTTTTTTCCGTTCTTTTTCATCACTGATATGTTTCAGGCTGATCGCATTTGTCACTATGGTAATGATCAGCACCGATATCTCCAAAAGCAGTCCTGCCACGGCACGTGTATTATGCAATATCACATGACCTATATACAGTTCACGGTCCTTCAGATAAAAGAAAACAACAGTCATGGCTGCAAGGAACGCCACGACAGCTACAGCTGTTCCCCATCCTGCTTTCTTATCCATAAATCCCTCATCTGCCTCCAGACTCTATTATGCTGCATCGCACAAGACCATGCTTTTTATTGTTCTTTGCTGATGCCGTAAGCCCATCCTTCATCTTCCTATGTTATTCGGATGCAGGATATAAAGCCCGAATCTACTTATCTTCATTTTTGTTCACATATGATCCGATCGGTTGATACCCGGTTTTTCCTTTCTCCCGGGTCCTTCCATGTTGTTCACTTCTCTGCTAAAGCCTTGACAGCGGAAAATGACAAATTGTTTACTGTCTGATTATAACACGGTTCACGGCAATTTGGAACACACTGCTCCCGGAAAAAACTGCACTCAAGTTCAGCTTGAATTAATTCTTGATACTTAAACCCATACGCGCTACAATTGTTCTGTGATTTCGGTTACGATGTGTCTGCAACGAAGAAAGAAAGCACATCGTAAAAACGGAGGTATTGTCATGAGCATCGGAACTAACATCAAATCCTTGAGAGAAGCAAGAAAGTTGACACAGGAGCAGGTCGCAGAAGCCTTAGGCGTCAGCTTCCAGGCAGTTTCATCATGGGAACGCGACGAATACAGGCCGGATACGGACAAGCTTGTACGACTGGCTGAATTGCTTGATGTATCGGTATCGGCAATAGTTGAAGAACGTGCCAACACCTTCAAACTAAAGGACGCGATCTACAACTGGGAGCACATGAAAACATATGTTAAAACCGTTGCACGCACGCTGAAACTGAAAAACACGCTGAAAGCTGTTGATTACGCTGTTGAGGCACATAAAGGACAGACACGGAAAAGATCAAAGATCCCCTACATCTATCATCCGCTTAACCTCGCCTGTCATGCCCTTTCGATGGGGATAGTCGAGGATGAGATCATCGCGGCCTGCATGCTTCATGATGTTGTGGAAGACTGTGGGAAGAAACCTGAAGAATTACCGGTAAATGAGGAGACTAAAGAACTCGTCCGTCTTCTGACACACGAACAGACCACATCAGCAAACCGTGACAGGATGATGACCGCCTACTATGATGCCATAGCAGAAAACCCGAAAGCCGCACTCATCAAATGCATAGACCGCTGTAACAACCTGACCACGATGTCCTGGGGCCTGAGCCACGACAGGATCTACAGAATGATCAAGGAAACAGAAGAATATTTTCCGAGACTTCTGAAGGTTGTAAAGGCCGAAGCCGATTTCAACAATGCCGCCTGGCTTTTGCAGTACCATATGGAGAGCATGCTGGATATCTATAAGAGACTGCTTTGAGGAATGTGCTGCCGATAACGGCACTTCTCAGTCAATATGTGCGATATAGTCCCTTTCAACATCGATTATCTCATCATAAGCCGCAAGCTTCTCCATAAGTGCTGTAAGTCCTTTTTCGTCCGTTTCTTCCGCAAGGCTTACCGCATACATATTGAAATTGTCATAATCATAAACAATGCTTAATCCGAGGCTCTTAAAAATTTTCTTTATTGCCTTCCTGCTTGCGTCCTCCGAAACGGAAACTATCAGAGTCTTCATACTGTGCTCAGGTATTTCGCTGCCGGATCCGATGGTGTTTTCTTCTTCTTTGTCCTTCAGGCTGATGATGTCCGTAATTTCGGCAGAACCGTCAAGCCCTTTGTAAAGATATACGAGCGAATAGCCTGCAGATGCTCCGGGATAAACAACCTTCGACTCACATAAAATGCAATATTTCATACCTGCCACAACCTGCTCGGCAAGCACCGCAACAGGTTTATAATCAACACCGACCAGGCCTTTTAAAGCCTTCTTGAATGCTTTCTTAATACTCTTTGTCACCTTTGCGCTTGATGCGCGGAACCAGCCGCCCATAAGCTCATTAATGCCGGTTTCGGTACCGGTATTGACTATTTCACCGATGCTTACCTTGCCTTCGGGGTCTTCATAAACAGTCACAAAGCCATAGTACTCCTGTGCGTCCGGAACAACCGCCCTGATACTGCACAGATACTTATGATTGATTCCGGCAACGACCTGGCTTCCTCAGTAAGCCACAGGTGTAATCTCACTTCCTACAAATTTCTTAAATGCTTTCCTGAACAGTTTTGCGCGTTTCTTGGTGATCACGGGAGACTTGGCAGGTTGAAAGCCTCCTGCAGGACTGAACTCTGTTGTAAGAACTGCCTCGATCGGTGCGGATTCAATACCGTCCGTTGCCGGGATCAGATAATTGCCCTCATTTGCCAATGCCTCAAGCTCTTCCGCCTGGATCGTTACGGTTGCCGTATCCCGGCTGTCTGCCGCATGAACATTCACCGGGATTGCCGATGATTCAAGAAGAATGGCTGTGCCGAGTACACATGCAGTCGCTTTTGCTGCGATCACACCGAAGCAGTGTTTATGCCCTGTCCTGAATTCCCTGTTTGTTTTTTCGTTATCATTTCTTTTCATTGTTAACCTCCTGTCGAGAGCGCAGCGAACGGCAGATGGTTGCATCGGTGGCGCTCTCGACACCGATGCAGTCGTTTGAAAGTTCTTTTGAACTTTCAAACTTTCTTTCCTCCGAATTTTTTATGATTCTAAGGATTCTCTGATCCTTTTCAAATCATAGACGAAGATGGCGAAGAAAGAGTTCCAAAAATTTTTGACGCTGTGTCCCCAAATACATTTTCTATTCAAAAAAACATGGACGAAACACATGACCTCTACCGGCAACAGCTCTTGGTGTTCTCACATAATGTTTGGGCACAGACAACAAAAAATGTGCATGATGCACAAAAAATCAGGCGCTTCGTTGACTGTAAATGTGCATAACCGCTATACTCGACTCACAAAATTTCTTATTCGGGGGGGAGACAAATGAAGAATATGACGAAAACAAAACATAAAAAACTAAAGCCTTCATTCAAAAAGGTCATCCGAAAGCATTGGCTCCTGCTTTTAATGCTGGCACCCGCTGTTTTGTACGTGATCATCTTTTCCTACATTCCTATGACCGGCATTGTAATGGCATTTGAAAAATACAATTACAAGGGTGGTATCTACCGATCCCCCTGGGTAGGGCTTAACAATTTTAAAGCCTTGATGCTGTCGGGAAAACTTGGTCTTGTTACCAGAAACACGCTGCTATACAACATAGTATTTATTGCCTTAGGATTATTTACGGAAGTCGGTGTAGCCATACTTCTGAATGAACTGCGCTCCAAAATCTTCAAGAAAACGGCACAATCCATTATGTTTCTCCCCTATTTCATCAGCTGGGTTGTGGCGGGAGCCATCATGTACAACATCTTCAACTACGAAAAAGGAGTTTTTAACCATCTTCTTTCTATTATCCATCTGTCTCCGGTAGATATATACAACACGCCGAATGTCTGGCCTGTCATACTTGTTTTTTTGAAACTGTGGAAATCGGTTGGTTATGGTTCGGTCATATATCTTGCAGCAATTACAGGACTGGATCAGGAAATGTTTGAGGCAGCCTCCATAGATGGTGCCTCCGCATGGCAGAAAATAAGATTTCTGACTATTCCCTCATTGGTCCCTACCATGATGACAATGACATTATTAGCCTTGGGCAATATATTTCGGGGAGATTTCGGACTGTTTTACCAGACTGTCAAATCTTCCGCTATACTTCAGCCTACAACCGAAATTATTGATACCTACATATTCAAATTACTGATCGGTACAGGCGATGTCGGGGTATCCGCCGCTTCGGGACTTTTTCAGTCTGTACTGTGTTTTTTCACTATAACTACAGTCAATGCGGTAGTTAAAAAGATCAACCCGGACTATGCACTGTTTTGACAAAGGAGACTTTATGAAGACAGAAAAAAAACGTTCAAAGCGAATTAAAGTCGGCGCCGACACTGTCGCTGTAAATATTGTTGGATACCTTTTTATCGGGATCTTTGCATTACTGTGCTTTATGCCGTTTTACCTGATCATAATAGCTTCATTTACATCTAACGGGAATCTTATCAGAAACGGTTTTCCGTTGATCCCGCTTGAAATATCATTCGAGGCCTATGAACTCTGTATCAAGAACCCTGCGGTTATCATCAGAACCTATGGAAACACCATAGGCGTCACGGTGATCGGAACACTTCTGGCTGTTTTCCTTTCCACCATGACCGGATATGTACTTTCCCGCAAGGATTTTCCATGGAGAAACAAATTTGCTTTTTTCTTTTTCTTTACCACCCTGTTTAGTGGCGGACTTGTTCCGTGGTACATCCTTTGTACCAGATACCTGGGATTTAAAAACCATTATTATTCGCTGATCATTCCTCTGATGTTTTCGGTCTGGAACATGATCATATCAAAATCGTTTATGTCAGGTATTCCCCCGGCAATTACAGAATCAGCGAAAATGGACGGTGCAAATGACTTTGTGATCTATGCGCGGCTGATTCTTCCCTTAAGCAAGCCTCTGGTAGCGACTTTAGGACTTTTCTCGGCTCTCGCATACTGGAATGACTGGTACAACTGTATGCTGTTCATAGGAAAAGATGAAATGTTCAACCTGCAGTATTATCTTCAGAATATGCTCGGTTCTGCAGAAAATATGAAGATCGTAGCGGAAAAATCAGGACTTCCGCTTACCAATGTTCCCCTGGAAAGCATGAAAATGGCAATGACTGTCATTGCCACCGGTCCCATCATCCTTCTTTATCCCTTTGTACAAAGATACTTTGTAAAAGGACTGACCATCGGCGCTGTCAAAGGCTGATACAATCATCAACGTGATTTAAGCAAAACGCTTAAACTATATTAAACAAAACGGAGGACAAATATGAAAAAAAACAGATTAACCAAAATGCTGGCAGTAGTATTGGCAGCCTGCATGCTCTGTGCCTGCGCCTCGAATACGGGATCGGGCAGCAGCAAGGCACAGACCGGCACTGAAAAGTCGGCGGATGCTTCATCCGTTTCGGCGGATGCGTTCAAAAATGTACCTTCCGAACTCACTCCGGAAGCTGTCATTACCGCAACACCCGAAATGTATTCAAACATCGATCTCAGCAAGAATAAAACCGTATATATCTATCTCATAGGATCTACGCCCAACGATTTCGACCAGATCACCGAACTTGCAAACAAATATCTTGAACCTTTTAACACGAAGATAGAGTTCACCGTCATGGCCTGGAGCGATTATCAGGATCTTTATTCACTTAACCTTACATCCGGCACCAACATCGATGCCATCTTCACCGCTCCCTGGTGCTATTTGTGGACAGAAGCTTCCAAAGGATCTTTTATGACCCTTTCTGAGAACTTTATCTCCTCATACATGCCTCTTACCGACAGACTTCAGATCAAAGACAGCTGGGGCGGAGTCAAGCTGAACGGTGAGATAGTAGCCATTCCCCAAAACAGCACCAACCCTAACGGTAAAATGGTTGCTATCCGTCAGGATCTTGCAGACAAATACGGTATTTCTTCTCTTAATTCCTGGAATGATTACAAGAATTACTGCCTGACTATTGCCGAAAAAGAAACCCCCGTCTCCGGAATCCTTGCTATGGCAGCTGCAGGAAGCAATCCCGAACTTTGGGATGTCTACAGACAGCAGTATGACACCATGCCTGCCATGACCGACGGAACCATCACATATTATTACAAATACAATGGAAAGGTTCCTTCATACGATGAGATCGAATTTGCTTATACAACCGACTATTTCCGTTCTTTCTGTTATGAGATGAAGGAAATGGCGGATGCCGGCGTCTGGAGCCGTTCAGCACTTACAAACGAGATTTCCGCGGCAGATTCTTTCGGAGCACTTGCCTCAGCATCAATGGCATGGAATACATCGGTATTTAACGGAATAGAAACCTGTGAGAAAACCGAAGGCGTAGTAGGTGCGGCTTATGATATCACCCAGAAGAATTTCTCCATCGGAGAAGCTTACAACAACAACGATATGGCTATCACTGCGTCTTCACAGAATCCTGAAAGAACGGCGATGATACTTGATATTATCAAAAACGATACATATCTTCACCGTCTGTTCCGTCTCGGAATTGAAGGCGTTCACTATACCATTGATGAACACGGTGTTTACACTGAGCTTGAAAAAGCTTCCGACTATCCCGCTGACAGCCTTTCACTTTGCTGGGCGATCAAGAACAGCACTCTTACTCAGGGTGGTGCAGATCCCAGGAAGCAGGCTATTATCGATGAAGAATCAGCCAAGATGGTTGCATGCCCCACAGAAGGCTTCGTATTTGATGATTCGGCTGTTTCCTTTGAGGTTTCAGCAGTCAACACCGTTCTTGACGAATATGTAAAGTCGCTGCAGCTTGGGCTTCTTGAAGATATTGACAGCGCCATCGCTACCATGATGGATCTTGCCCGCCAGTCAGGACTTGACAAGGTTGAAGCAGAGTTCAAGAAACAGTACGAGGCATGGTACAGTTCTATGCATTGATATTTCTAAGAATTGACACTTCGTGCTATAATATCATAAAAGGTGGCGGTTTCCTTTATCGCCACCTTTGTTTAAAGGAGCGAATATGAGAACATCACAAAAACTTAACAGAAACTGGTTATTTATCCTGGGGGATTCGCCTGAATATGCAAAAGAAAAAACTGATGAATCAGGCTTTAAGGCAATAACCGTCCCCCACGACTGGAGTAACGATTATCCTCTTGACGAAAACGCCCTTACCGGAGGCGGAGGAGGATATGTACAAGGAGGCACAGGCTGGTACAGGACCCATATAGATATTCAAATAAACTCCGGGGAAAGGTACTTCTTTTTCTTTGAAGGGATCTATATGGATTCTGCCGTTTACCTGAACGGAATAAAGATTGGCGGTCATGGATACGGATATACTTCTTTTTACGCGGATGCCACCGATGCCGTTAAAAATGGTGAAAACACTCTTGCGGTCAGAGTGAACAATTCTGATCTTCCCAATTCCAGATGGTATTCGGGCTCAGGCATCCAGCGAGATGTTTATTTTGTGAAAACTTTGGACATCCATTTCGACCATTTTGGAGTCAGGATCGATACAAACGGTATTTATAAAGAGTACAACAAAGCTGATATGAACATTCGTGCCGCAGTCAGGAACGATACGGACACCACCGTATGTGTCGGCGTACTGCATAAACTTAAAGACGCTGAAGGCAATGTTGTTTTTTCTTCCGGTATAGCCTTAAACATTCCGGCAGGAGAAACTGCAGAATGCATCAACCGGCCTACTCTGCCTGCCCCTCATCTCTGGAGTGATACCGATCCGTATCTTTACACTCTGGAAACTAGTCTTTTACAGGATAATAATGTGATCGACACGTATACCTGCAGGACAGGCGTCAGAACCGCAACGTTTGATTCCGATAAAGGCTTTCTCTTAAACAGCAAACCGGTCAAGATCAAAGGACTTTGTCTTCATCATGACTGTGGCCTTACAGGTGCTGTGGGTTACCTGGAATCCTGGGAAAGAAGATTAAAGAAGCTTAAGAAAATGGGGTGCAACGGTATCCGCTGTTCCCACAATCCTCCTGTCCCCCTTCTTTTGGACCTTTGCGACGAGCTTGGTTTCCTTGTTATGGATGAAGCTTTTGATGAGTGGTATCTGTCAAAGAACAAAAACCAGAACTACTATTCAGAACAATTAGCCTACGGATCGGCAATGTTTTTCTCCCGTTATGCCAAAGAAGACCTTACGGCAATGATCCGGCGTGACTACAACCATCCTTCTGTCATCATATGGTCCATAGGCAACGAAATACCTGAGCAGTCCTCCCAAAACGGCCCCTCCATTGCCGGATATCTTCAGGATATCTGCCACGAAGAAGATAAAACCAGAATGGTGACATCAGCCTGCGACAACATTGCATCCATAGCACCTATCTGCACTCTTCGTGAATTCGAAGAAGTTCTGGATGTAGTCGGCTACAACTATGTCGGTCGCTGGAGAGAACGGGCAGAAACCTTCTACGACGAAGACAGGCACCTTTATCCTTCACGCAGATTCATAGGAACCGAAAATCCATCAGTAGGCGGTATCAGGGGTGAATACAAGAGCGGTGATATCTTTGGTGATTACTCTGCCATAACCATGCATCATGAAGCTCTTTGGCGCTATACCGCATCTCACGATTTTGTATCGGGAGATTATCTCTGGACAGGGATAGACTATCTCGGTGAGACAAGATGGCCCAGACGCGGCGCTCCCACAGGTCCTCTTGACTCTGCGGGTTTTGAAAAGGACTCCTATTATTATTTTAAGTCAATATGGAACCCGGATGAGATCACTCTTCATCTTGTGCCTTCACACTGGAATTTCGAAAAAGAAAAGGGTAACTATCTGCCCGTAGTGTGTTATACAAACTGCGATGAAGTAAAGCTTTATATCAACGGGAAATATGTGGGCACCAGAAGTTATGAATGCCCCCGTTACGGTTGTACCAAATCATGGAACGACAACTGGGGAAAACATATGACTACCAATGACCTGCATCTGTCCTGGGATGTGGTTTATGAGCCGGGATTCCTTAAAGCAGAGGGCTATAAAAACGGAGAAAAAGTAGCAGAAACTATCGTCGTGACCACAGACGAAATGACCTCTCTGAAAGCCGTGACCGATCGGGACGAAGTCAGGATCGGCGGAATAGTACAGATAGAACTTACTGCCATGGATAAAGACCTTAATGAAACACTGACAGCCAATCCTGTGATCAGTTGTCATATCGATGGCTATGCACATCTTGTAGGCATGGATGGCGGAGACCTGACGGATCTTACTCTTTACAGTGAACCCCGAAGAAAGATGTTCCATGGAAAACTTCTGGCAGTGATATACGCTGATATGCCCGGCACCGTAAAGGTAACTTTTGAGACGGACAATGGGATCAAAACCGTTTCAAGTTTTACCGTAACAGATTAAAGAAAATCCGTTACATCCATTTTACCGCAGTTTTTCTGATACAGAAGTATGGTACACGATAATAATAAAAGGCAGCAATCGTAGCCATCATCCATATTAAGACCGATCAGTTCTTTTATCCTGTTGATCTTATTGTGTATCGTATTTCTGTGTCTGAATAAAAGCTTGGAAGCCTCAGTCACGTTCTGTGCCGCACATAGATAAACTGTCAGGACATCCAGAAGATCATCATTCTCCTCAATATCGTGATAATAGAGTTTCACCGCATCCGGATGTGCCAGGAACATGGTGTTATTGGTCTCAAGCCTCTGTTTGAACCTTTGAGAACCTAAATGCACCAGAAAAAGAAGATTAAGTTCTTTATATGTGAACACCCTTGAGACTTTAGGTCTGAAACTCATTCTGCGTGCTACATTCAAAGCCATTGCAGATGTTTTATAAATGGTATACAGAAGTTCGGGCCGCTGACACGGATATCCGATCACAGCATAAAGAGAGTTAACTTTTAACATATGGGAAAAATCATCATAAGAAAAATCAAGTTTTTCCGTAGTCTCTTTCTTTTGAGTAAAGAATACAACCCATTCTTTCTCATAGTAAAAGAAATTTGTCCCTGGGAAAAAAGTCGAGATCGCAAGTTCCACCCTGTCTTTCAGCTCCATATTCTGAATGTCGGTTTCGCTTTGGATGATTATACAGCCTATATGGGGCTCAACAGGATAATAAAGAGATTTAAAACGATCCAGTGCCAGCTCATGATCTGCTGCATAGCCTCCTTTAAGATCATTCATAAACTCCCTGCATGTTTCATCCGGTGAAAGACGTTTCTTTGCAAAGCCAATCTCAATTCCCCTGTCAATACGGTGTAAGAGCACTTCAAGAGAGGTGTTTAAAAGAAACATATTGGCATTAAATCCCTTGAAACCCGTTTCCCCGCTCTCTGCCTCATCATTACAGATAAGATAGGTTGCATTATCTTTTACAGCTTTTAGCTTAAGGATATTCCGCCATCCGGAGAGTGTTCCCACAAAAAATGAAGCACTCTCCTGCGCCTTGATATTTACAGACAAAAAAGAGATACCGCATGAAAAATCAAATTGCGGATATACTACATGTTTAGCCAAAGTGATATTCTCCAAGTACTTTTCCAAAGTCTTTATATCCATACGATACCTCTTTTTCTTTTGAAGGCAGTATTCTGCCGGTCATCTGTCAGGATGGAAAACTAACCGCAGGCGTTTTTCGTCTCTTCCGTATTAGTCAATAATTTTACTCCGGATACCGGTATGATTCACCGTTAATTGCATTAAGGATATTCTGGCCGCAGATATACGAAGCCTCATCCAGAGCACAAAATGTAATATCGTAAGGATATCCTTCGTTTTCCTTCAAAAATCTTTTACATTCTTCCAGGCCGATCCTCCAGGCTTCTGCCTTTCCGAAGCCCTTAAAGCCACCCGCCAGTAAAGGGAATCCTATATGCTCGATATTATTGTCCTTTATCCATTTTAACGCATATCTGTAAACACTTCTCAGCAGCTCCGTTGCTTTTTCTCCGTCTTCAAAACAGCGGTTTTTCTTTGGTGCCACTGCATGAATGATGTATTTGGCCTTAAGATTATATCCTTTTGTTACCACGATCCGGCCGACATCACATCTTCCGATCGCTTTGCATTCTTTAGCCAGCTCATCATGCCCTGCCCGTTCGAAGATCCTTTTTGCTATGCTTCCGGAACACTTAAGCTCTTCATCCGCGGAATTGACTATCGCTTCCACATCGAGATTTACGATGTCTTCCTTCTCAATATGCAGCCTGCCGGCATCTCTGACATAATAATGTCGGCTTATCCATGTAGCGATACCGTCTAAGCCCGGACATACCACCCTTTCGTTGACATTGGACATATCCAGCATATCTCTTATCTGCCATCTGAGTTTCCTGTTGATAATATACTTACATACGGCATCCTCATGGAACCGGAGGATCTCCTCGACTTTTTCCACGCCGGCCGGTATGATGGAAAAGAAAGAATACTGGTTCATCATTCTTTCATCCATGGAAGGGGGTTCAACAATGACCATATTGTTGTTTTTCATGGCAGAATCGTACTGTTCCAGATCCGCACATACGCGATTCAGCATTTCAATGGTAAATATCCTCTGATTGCTTCTGGCCATTTCCGTTCTGTAAGCCTCGGGCAATGTGCTGTGCAGCTTTTCAACATCCAGTCTGTATACCGCGCAGTCATGCCTGTCCATGTCATCCATATTGGTTTCCGTTGTGGCAAAATGAAGCGCTATCAGCGGAGATTTCGACCAGTCCAGCAATCTCGTCGACAACCCGTGATGCTGTCCGAGCATCATCTTTCTCCATACGGAATCCTTTATGGAAGCATCTTCAAGTTCCGCATATTTTGAGAAGTTATTCAGAAGACTCATTTCCACATCATTTCTTTTTCCCTTGCAGATCCGCTGCAGACTGGTGATCATCGAATAGTTGGCATCAGATACCCCTCTGTAGATATACAGATCCCGATTTCTGCTTATTGATTTGTTAAAGGGATGGTCATAGATCAGATCATCCAGTTTTTCCATCGAATCGATCGTTACTTCTCTCATAAAGCAATTCCTTTCGATTTATGCGATCATAATTCTCTTCCACTTCGCTTATAACACACGGAAGACTGTCTCCTTCAAGAGCGTTTTTTAATTCTGCAAATTTTGAATTGATTGCCGAGATCATGGTTTCTTTATCCATAGCGTTGTCCCCGATTATTTTAAGAGATGACCGGATGAAGCTGTAATCAGGGTGCATCCGGATACAAATACCAACATATTGATTTTACCAGAAAAGGCGTGGTTTTTAAAGAAAAATCAGCTTTCATCCTTCCAGTAATCTCTTTAATATCAGTTCCCTGTTATTGATAAACATCTCCGTGACCTTATAACTGTCTGTATCGGTATATCCGCAGGCATGTATCTCACCTTCATCAAAGCTCAGTATCTCAGCATTCGGCATTCCAAGAAGTATCGGAGAATGTGACACGATTATAAACTGTGATTCCTTGTTGGCGCATTCCATGATCTCAAGCAGTAATGTCAGCTGCCGCTGCGGAGAAAGAGCCGCTTCAGGCTCATCCAGCAGATAAATGCCGTTCTGCTTGAAGTTGTTCTGCGCCATTGCAAGAAAACTCTCACCGTGTGACTTTTCATGGAAATAAAGCGATTTCCCGTATTCTCTGTTATACTCTTCCTCTGCGGTAGCGACATTGTAAAAGCTTTCCGCCCTCAGGAAATAGCCCCATCCGGGCTTGAAACGGCCTTTTATTATGCGCATCGCATCATGCAGCTGTGAATGTGAATCGTAAGTGGAAAAGCTGTAATTCTTTGTTCCGCCCTCAGGATTAAAGCCGTATGCGACTGCTATCGCTTCTAGCAATGTAGACTTTCCGCTGCCGTTTTCACCAACAAAGAAGGTTATCGGTTTGTGAAAAGTCAGATCATTGACTCCCGCGATCGCAGGAATATTCCACAGGTAGCTGCGCCTGTCAATCTTATCCCAGTCTATATGCACTCCTCTTATGTGGAGTTCTCTCTCGTCTTCGATCAGCATTAAACCCTCCGGCAGTTTCAGCTTGATTCTTCTTTGTATGCAACCTACAGAGTGTATTGCATAAAGTTCCCGTTATGCTTAAATCCATATGCTGTGTAAAGCTTTACTCCCATATCCGAAGCGGTGATCTGAACCGCTCCGCATCCATAGGCCCCGGCTTCCTCAACAACCCTGTGAAGAAGCTCTCTGGCAATGCCCATTCTTCTGTAGTCCGGATCGGTATACATGCTGGAAAGGAGCCCCAATCTGCCTGTCGGGCAGCCAAAGTATGGCGGCTTTTCCACAAAAGACATTCCGCTCGTCCCAATGATCTTATCCCCGTCCATGGCGATCCACGAAACAAATGTGCCGTCGGCCATGTGCCTGTGATAGAAATCTTTCAGGGCCGGTTCCAGATCAACTCCTTCCGGCACGGTCTTTCCTTCAGTCATATATTCCTCGGTAAGCTGTAAGATCCTCATTCTGATAAATGTATCAAGTTCGGCTTCTGTAAGCTTTTTATATGCAATCTGCATTCTCGTGCTCCTTAGCTGTTGTACACTGCTTTACCATCCTGTACCTCCACGGCACAGGCCCATTATCCTGCGTTAACTGAGTACTTCTGTTCTCCCAAAGAAATATTTTACTATAGTGTGATGTAATCTTCAAGAAAAGGAACCGCTTTTCAGGTGAACGGCTTCTTGTATTTCGGTATGGGCAGTATCGTATTCGCACGGTATTTTGAGACATTAAATGTTCGGATCCCGACGAACTCTCCGTCTATCCCATTGCCCTTGCAATACTCTATATACCAGTCCGTATCGACCATTTTGCTCTCCGGGATGCCCGACCTTTCAAAATACTCAAGGATGGCCGGTGCCGCATCCACCGAAAGACTGCTGATATAGAAATGATCGTAGCCGTAATGGCCGCGTGTTGAAACAGCATCCTTAATCACATTGCTGTTTGACAGATTGAATCTGGCGATCTGCGCGTCTGCGTTAAAGAACGCAAAAGGAATATAAATGATGCTCACTGCGACTACGCAGAAACGTCTGAACGAGAAATCGTCCCGAAGTACGAGTATTATCACTCCGACAAGCAGCACCGCAAGCGTCAACAGCGCAAACAGCACCGATATCCTGTACATTGTGAGATTGTATGCCTGAATGTACATGATCATCCTGATCGCGCTCGATGCGATCATAATGTAGGTGCAGAAGCAGATGACAAGCAGTATCACGTTCAACACCCCGCTCTTTCTGATGTGCTTTTTAAGTATGAGCACCACCGCGAGGTTCAACACACTTACGAAGAGCAGCTGGAAGAAGCCTCTGCGCGCGTACTCGGCGTACGAGATGCCGTCAGGAAGTTCAAAACGTCCGATGAACAGGAACAGGATCTGAACTGCCGAGAATACCAGATAGAGCAATGCCACCACCGAGGTGACCGTGATCGCCGTCACCGGCTCGTTCTTTTTAGGTTCCTTTACCGTAAAGAGAGGAGCCGCGTCCCTTACACTCCTCATCCCGCAATATGCCGTGAGAAAGCCGAAAGCCAGCATAAACAGTATGCCCAGGATGTTCTCCCACTGTATCATTTCTATGAAGATCCTCGTAAAAATGTTCTCGAACACCGCGTCCGCCGAAGCAAGGATAAGTCCGAGCACTATGCATGTGGGCATCGCGATAAGTATGCCGACCAGTACAGGTCCGGCTTTGCTCTTTTTCTCACTGTCCCTGAGGCTGAAAAATGATCTGCCGTCCGAAAAAGGAGTACCTGCCTTACCTATGGATCCTGCCGATACCCTGATCATCTCTCCGAACAGCTGCGCCAGATCCCATTTCGAATCATCGGCATAGTTATGCAGCAGCAAAGCCAGCAGGAGCAGAAACTCCGCTACATAGTTCGTAAAAAGTACCAGCCTGTTAGCCGTACAAAAGCAGGATACGCTGATGATCAGCATGACCGCCATCATGAATATGCTGCCTTTTTTCAGCTGTTTTCCGGTCTTTTGTGTCAGATAGGCAACCAGAAAAACCAGCGAGCCGATCCACACCGGAGTCAGCACTCCGGACCAGTTCTTAAACATACAGAATGCAAAACCAAGCGCATCTAGCGCGCATGGGAGCGCAAGAAGCTTAAAATTCCGGGACCTGTTGAGCTCGACCTGACGCTGTGCATCCGTCATATTCTGAGCGTCTGCTGCATGTCCGGCCGGTATCCGATCTGCTGCAGGCATCGTCTCTGCTAAAGGCATTGTCATCGTACTCCCGGTATA
>JAILIQ010000163.1 GCA_024695205.1 Lachnospiraceae bacterium | reverse complement strand
CACGGATGCGCATATCCCCGATACTTATATCAGAAATGAAATTCAGCGTCTTGATATGTACAAGCGTATTGCCGGGATCAACAGCAGGGAATCGCTGCTTGATATTTCCGAGGAAATGACGGACCGGTACGGAGATATTCCGACACCCGCACAGAATCTGCTGGATATCGCGCTGCTTAAAGCCAAAGCGCATGATGTTTATATCACATCCCTGACCCAGAAGGGGCTGAAGGTCAATATGAAGCTGTTTGAAAAGGCAAGGCTTGATATAACACGCCTTCCGGAGCTTAAGGAGCGTTTCGGGGGAAGATTGAAGCTTGTTCCCGGGGAACACCCCTATTTTGACTTCAGTCTTGAGATCCCGCGCAAAAAGCTGGTGAAGATACTGACGCCGAAAGAGATATTTGCGCAGCTTGATGAGGTGATCGAAGCGATCGGCGCGATAAAGCTGAAACCGGAGGATTGATTATGTTTGCTGATACAAGGGCAGAGCGGACGGGAAACAGGCTGTTTGGAGCCTGTATACGCGCTTTGATCCTGATTTTGCTGTTATGTATGACAGGCTGTGGTAAAGAACCTGAGGAAGAGGGCATTACAACCGATTTCCTCGAGGATACGGTTGCCGCGGTCGGTACCGCGAGAATAAGCCTTGCCGAGTGGTATCTGTACGCAATGCCCAAGGTAAGCTCGGCTACGGCGTTGTACGGGAAGGATATCTGGGAATATCACATTTCCGATGACGAGGGAACAATTGCCGATGCCGTAAAAGACGATATTTTAAAGCAGATCATTTATGTTAAGATCGTATGCTCGCGTGCGGAAAAACTCGGGATATCGCTGAATGAGGACGAGCTCGGCGACATAGAGACCGAGACTCTGCAGTATATGGATTCGCTGTCGGCGGCGCAGAAAGAAAAGTACGGGATCACCGGGGAGGCGGTCAGGAACGTGTACTGTGACAATCTTCTCGCAATGAAGGTTTATGAGAATCTTACGCTGAACATTGACACCGACATTCCGGATGAAGAGGTCAGACATACGATAATCGAGTATATCTGCGCCAATAAGTATTATGAAAACGGGGATGACGGGATTGAGCGCCTTTCCGACGAGGAGCTGTCGGATCTTAAAATAAAGATGGACGAGCTGTATGAAAGAGCGGTAACGGACCCTGAGATCAAGAAGCTCAGCCAGCTTGAAAACGAACAGTATGCTGCGATCGAGATGGTTACGGATTACGAAGGACTTAAGGAAAAGTTTTCCAAAGAGCTTGCCGATAAGGTCTTCAATATGCGTGAAAGCGAGATAATCGGCGTGTTTGATACCGATGACGCGTTCTTCATTTTCGACTGCGTAAAGAGAAATGATGAGGAAGCGACTGACAAGGCCAAGGTCGGGATCATCGAAAGACGCCAGAGAGAGCTGTTTGAACAGGAATACGCCGTCTGGGAGGACGAGACCATAATCAAGATGAATTATCCCGTATGGGACAGTATCGTTATAAACGATCTGTAACAGACGCCTGAGAAAGAAATGAAACGGAGGAATGTATATGGGTACAAAAGCTGATGTTGTTATTATAGGAGCCGGCCCCGGCGGTATATTTTCGGCATATGAATTTGCAAAACAGAGACCTGACCTGAAGGTGGTTGTTTTTGAGGCGGGAAATACCCTGGAAAAGAGAAAATGCCCGATCGACGGCAAAAAGATCAAAAGCTGTATCAAATGCAAGACCTGCGCGATCATGAACGGATTCGGAGGAGCGGGCGCATTTTCCGACGGCAAGTACAATATCACCAACGATTTCGGCGGAACGCTGTATGAACACATCGGCAAGGATAAGGCTATCGAGCTGATGAAGTACGTCGACGGGATAAATGTATCGCATGGCGGCGAAAATACAAAGATGTACACCACGGCCGGCAGTTCTCTTAAGAAAGTATGCATGCAGAACAAGCTGCAGCTTCTTGAGGCTTCGGTGCGCCATCTTGGCACGGATATCAACTATGTGGTGCTTGAAAATATTTATGATGAACTTAAAGACAAGGTGGAATTTAAGTTCAATACGCCGGTGTTAAAGCTCGAAGTGACGGAAGAAGGCGGATACAGGGTATTTTTCGGTGAAGAGGATTATGTTGAGAGCCGGTACGTGATCGCATCCGTAGGCCGCAGCGGCAGCAGCTGGATGGAGCATGTCTGCAGGGATCTTGATATACCTACACTTTCCAACCGTGTGGATATAGGTGTAAGAGTGGAGCTTCCTGCTGTTATTTTCTCACATCTTACCGATGAGCTGTATGAGAGCAAGATAGTATACAGGACCGAGAAATTCGAGGATCGTGTCAGGACCTTCTGCATGAATCCCTACGGAAGTGTCGTAAATGAGAATACAAACGGCATTGTAACCGTTAACGGACACAGCTTTGAGGATCCTTCGAAGCGTACCGCCAACACCAATTTTGCGCTCCTTGTTTCAAAGCATTTTTCCGAACCCTTTAAGGACAGCAACGGATACGGAGAAAGTATCGCAAGACTGTCAAATATGCTCGGAGGCGGCGTTATAGTACAGCGTTTCGGCGATCTGGAGAGAGGAAGGCGCAGTAACAAGACCAGGATCGCGGAAGGAACGGTCAGACCGACACTTGACGCAACGCCCGGCGATCTTAGCCTGGTGCTTCCTAAGCGTATCCTTGACGGGATCATTGAGATGATATACGCACTTGATAAGATCGCGCCCGGAACCGCCAACGACGATACACTCCTGTACGGCGTAGAGGTCAAGTTCTACAATATGGAGGTCGAGCTTGACGAGAACCTTGAGACCAAATATCACGGCTTCTATTGTATCGGGGACGGCAGCGGAGTGACCCACTCGCTGTCACATGCTTCCGCAAGCGGAGTGTACGTTGCGGGAAGGATCATGGAAGAGATGGGGGCCCGGGAGTGACTGCCCGAGATTGACGGCCCGGAGATGTTTACTGAAAGCCCGGACTTGTTTACTGAGAGTTCGGGCCTGAGTATAAAAAGAGATCGCAAAAATGCGAAAAAAAGGCTGCCGGATCAGGGCTTCAGACCCTGAAAACGGCAGCCTTTTGATTTTGATAATGATCAGAGATTTACGGAACCTTCGTCCTGCACGGAGACGAATTCATAGCCGCTTACTGCAGCATCTCCGATCTCTTCCATTCCGCTCACTACTTCAAAGGTTTCGATCTTCATGCGTACGATCGCATGGGATTCGTAGATATCGCTGTTATCCCTTGTATTGCCGTTCTTCATGCCGCACAGACGGTTGGGGGAAAGGAGGATACGGGGTTTGGCGGGTGTTTTGCCTGCGGCTGCAAGATCCTCATAATGCTGCTTTTCAACCTGTATCATCTCGGCCAGGAGTTTGGGAGAGGAGAAGGTTGAATCGAGGATCAGATTATAATTCGAGGCTTTAAAATATTCGATTTTGTAAATATCCTTGTAACGGGCGTTCTCGGTATGCGCACGTTCTATCAGCTTGGACTTTGCATCGAGCATGTCTTCGTAGGTCTCGACATCTCCGCGGCTGTCATTGAAAACGCGGCGTGCGGCTTCATTGATATCTACAGAAAGGAATACCTTGAAGGAATTAACCGCAAAATGCCAGGCAAGACGCGAATCAAAGAACAGATCGCTGGCAGATTCCTGGGAAATCTTTCGTACCGTGTCATCAATAATATTATCGAAGCTGTGGTCGGTCTCCATCAGGTGATTCATCTCAAGAACGGTCAGACCGCGGTCTGCGGCCAGCTTGCGCTGGATCTTGCCTGTTGAATAGATCTCATAGCCGTATTGTTCGGACATAAGTCGGCTGATAGTTGATTTACCGCTTCCAAGGTTGCCGGTAAGTGTAATGTGCATGCTGAATAACCTCCGTTTATACCGTCATTTCATCCGCAAGCAGGCTTGCGATGAACTGTCAAGGGTTCTTTCTTTGCCTTCGCGGATATTATACTCCAATGGGGCTTGTAATTCAACAAAAACCCGAAAATGAAGCGGATATTTTTGTTGTGGAAATGGGACATTTGTGATAGAATGTATTGAAGTTTCAGGGAAAGCCGGACAGGCATTTTCCGCAGATCAAAAGCGGGGTTTTTTATCACCGCATATTCCGGAGGCCGGGGCTGTATGATCTATACCGTTACGTTTAATCCTTCTCTGGATTATACCATGGAATTTGACACGATACATGAAGGAAAACTCAATCGTGCGAAATATGCACGGATCACGGCGGGAGGAAAAGGGATCAATGTTTCCAAGATCCTCACCAGACTGAATGTTGATAATCTTATACTCGGTTTTGTGTGCGGCTTTACCGGAGATGAGATAGAGAGAAGTTTAAGCCGTGAAGGGTGCGCTTCGGAATTTATCAGACTTGACCGCGGGATATCCAGGATCAATGTTAAGGTGAATTCCGGGCAGACAACGGAACTGAATGCGCCGGGACCGGAGATACCTCCGAAAGATCTGGATCTGCTTGATAAACAGCTTGACAGACTTGGCCGGGGAGACTTTCTGGTGCTTGCCGGCAACATTCCCGAGGGAATTCCGGAGTTTTCCTACCGGATGCTCATCAACAAGATGAATTCAAAAGGTGTAAAAACGGTGGTTGACGCTTCGGGAAATGCGTTGCTTTCAACACTGGAATTTTCACCGTTTCTTATAAAGCCGAACAGACAGGAGCTTTCGGAATTATTCAGCACAAATGCACTGAGCCGCGAGAGCATCGACAGATACGCCGCAGAGCTGCGATCCAAGGGAGCGGCCAATGTTCTGGTCTCGTTAGACAGCGAGGGCGCGGTCCTGGCGACAGAGAACGGTGATATCATTTACCGGCCTGCGCCGGAAGGCAAAGCGGTAAATCCGGTAGGAGCCGGTGACGCTATGGTAGCAGGATTCCTGTGGGGTTACACGGAGACCGGAGATTATTCCGAAGCCTTAAAATGCGGAGTGGCAGCAGGAAGTGCCAGTGCATTTTCACAGGGATCAGTATCCGGCGATGATATCCGGGCTTTAAGAAGGCTGCTGTAGTTGGTTTTGACGGTTTTACAGCGACAGTTCAGCAAATACGGGCCGGGTTTTACAGGTCAACGATCCCCGGGAAAACAGGGAAGGGGATCAACACGGAAACGATTATCAGATTAAGAATTCAGGGTTTATAAATGAACGGAAAAAGGATTTTGAGAAGAAAAGCAACGGCCATTCTGGCAAATTGGGCACTTATGCCGATAATATGCCTGGCCTTGTGTATGGGCGTATTTATCGGAAAAGATGTCAGAGTCTTTGCGTCCGATGCGATCGTTATGGCATCGGGAGAGAACGGGCCGGGTGAATCCGGGACCGGGGAAGACAAAACCTCGGCGGAAGGCGGATCGGAAGAAGGCTCTGAAGCCGGAGAAGAAGACATAACCGGGAACGAAGGCATAGCCGAAGAAAATAAAGCTGGAGAAGAAAGCGTAACTGAAGATGAAGGCGCAACCGGGGAAGGCCCAATATCGGAAGAAACAGACGTAACCGGAGAAGAAGAACCCGTAACAGGGCAGACAACGGAAAACGAGACCGGAACAGACACAGAAACAGACACAGAAAACAAGACAGCCTCAGACGGCAAAACAGACACGGAGACCGGCAAAGACACGGAAAAAGACGGATCACCGGATGAGAAAACAGATGATATAAAAGATGAGACCGAAGAGATAACCAGAGTGCCGTCGCTTAAGAAAAGCTCTGTGACGCTCTACGCCGGCTGGACGGGATATGAGATCGCGATCAGGGATCTTGACGAGGAGGATCAGGTCACTTTCAAGTCAACCGCAAAAACGGTGGCGACCGTTGATGAAGAGGGTTATGTAACACCGCTCAGGAAGGGGACGGCCAAGATCAAGGTCACGGTCAGGGATTCCGACGGACATAAATTCAAGCTGACACTGACGGTCAAGGTCAAGAAGCCGTATTCCGAAGTGACCGATTCAAACGATGTCATAACTACCAACGGGGATTTTACATTCAGGCTCAGTCGTTACGGACATGACGAGGGTGTAAAATGGACTCTGAACGGTTCGCAATATGCATCCATAGAAGCCGTGTCGGATACAGACTGTCTGATACGCGGCATCGCGGTCGGAAAGGTACAGCTCACGGTCTCCTGCGGTAAATTTACCGAAACCTTCGATATCGACGTATATGAGGGCACGGGAACCGCATTCAGGATCACTGAAGACAAGCGGCCTTACAAGGATTATTTCACAGGAAGATCGGAGTACAACGAATATACTAAAGACTATTATGTTGCAAGATCATATCTTGAGAGACTTTCCACGCTGGGAGGGGGAATGCTGATATTTGCGGCAGGAACCTACCGGTATA
>JAILIQ010000153.1 GCA_024695205.1 Lachnospiraceae bacterium | reverse complement strand
TGTCTTTGTGTTTACGTCTTATATATACTGGGGAGAACCCGGACCGCAGAGCCTGTGCCAGCTTAATGTTTTTCATCTGCCTGATGCGAAAACATTCGACGGTGCAATAATGCTGACCAATACCTTTAATATCCCGCAGGAAAAAGAACGGGTATGTGCATTGTTCCAAAGCGCGGGAGTTCCCATGATCACGACCGAGGTTCCCGTGGAGAACATGGCTTATGTCGGGACCGACAATTATGGCGGGATGTATGATCTTGCAAGACACCTGATAGATGAACACAATGTCAGGAAGATAGTCTATATTTCCGGAATTGAAAATAACGAAGAGTGCGCTGTCAGACGCAGGGCCGTTGAGGATGCCCTTAAAGAAAAAGGACTTGAACTGATGGATTCGTTCTCGGGCAGTTTTGGCTATTATCAGACGGCCAGGAAGGTTGAAACCTGGATCGGTGAGGGCAGACCGCTTCCCGATGCGTTTGTATGCGCCAACGATCTTATGGCGATAGGTGCCGCAAGTACTCTGTACAAGCACAGGATCGATGTGCCGGGGCAGGTTATCGTTACCGGGTTCGACAATATCAAACAGGCAAGGATATTCCATCCTCTGCTTGCGACCGTATCAAGACAGTGGGATAAGCTTGGAGAGAATGCTTTCAGAACACTTCGTGAGCAGATCATCAAACCGGATCCGACATATTCAAGGATGTATGATTCTGTCTTTATCCCTTCGGAGAGCTGCGGATGCAAGCCGACCCCGGAGGCTGTTGAGTTCAGGCTTGACAGTGTAAGAAACCGGTATGATGACTCCAACAAGAACGAGATGCTCGATATCTTTTTCCAGGAAACACGTATTCCCATGGCGAAGGTCGAGAACAAGGAACAGTTCTACGAGGCCGCTACCAAGACTCTGGGTTTTCATGATTTTATCGGTGGGGATTTTTGTTTATGTACCGAGCCGATGATCTTTGAAGTAGAGGATGACAATTATCCGAAACGCCTGCGCGGATACAGCAGCCGGATGGATCTGCTGTACGGCAGGACCGGAAACATATCCCTGCCGCAGAAGCAGTTTGATTCGGCTGAGATATATCCGGGATACAGGCACGAGGAGGGACATTCGGATCTGTTCATTGTAGCTCCGCTCAACCATATGGATCTTGTGATCGGGTATGTTGTTGTAAGAAATAATCCGGAAGCCTTTTACGATCTGCGTCTCAGAAAGTTTGTTTCCGATATCAATACCCTGTTCGTTACGATCAGACAGTACATATTTTCACAGCAGAACAACAGGAAGCTCAAAGAGATCTACATGACGGATTTTCTTACGAATATGTACAACAGGACAGGCTGTGACAAGGTGCTGTATTCGTTTATCGAAGATGAAAGAATGGCAGGCAGGGATACCTTCCTGATGTTTGCCGATATCAACTACATGAAGCTCATCAATGACGATTACGGTCATTTGAGCGGAGACCTTGCCATAAAGGCGACTGCCGAAGCACTCAGGTCCGCGATGCCCGATGACTGGCTTTTCGGACGGTACGGCGGAGATGAGTTTATAGCTGTAGGCCATTGTGAAAATGAAAAACAGGCGGAATCCCTTAAAAAAGATTTTACCGATGCGTTAAAGAGGATCGTAAAGACACAGAAGATCAACTTTACACTGACCGCAAGCATCGGTTATACTGTTATCAAGCCTGATGATGAAGCCGATATCGCAGACTTTATCAGCAGGGCGGACGATTCGATGTATGAAGAAAAACAGAGGGCTCATAAGGAGATAGAAGAGGCCAGAAAGAAAGATGCTGGTACAAGAGGCTGATATTATGGAAGAACTGACAAAAAAGATAAAAAGACTGTTCATTTGCAGGGTCATCCTGTGGGTTATCGCGGCGGGAGCCTGCGTTTACTGGATCGTATATTCGTTCAGGCTGTATATAATCGGGATCCATGAGGTCCATGAATATGCGACGATACTGCGGCCGATACTCTACACCTGCCTGATCATATCATTTGTGAGTATCGCTGTAAGCTTTTCACTCAGAAGGAAAAGCGACGGATACAAAAAGCAGATCGATATTGAAAAACAAAAGCCCAGAGGATAAGAGTCCCATTCGGGAAATTACAGGAATTTATGCTGCCTGTGTTGACATAAGAAAACAAGTGTGGTAGCATTTCAAATTGAATAAATGGTAGAGGCGCATCGATTATCAGTAACCGGTCTGACATGTCACGCATGGATGACGGCCGGCAAAAGGATGAGATGCCGAAATCGCAGCCTGCGCTGACCGGCTGCGGTTGGTTCCCCGGTTAACAGCCGTCGGACTGTCATCATGTTATTTTTGATGGAGCGCTGCCTAAAGATATCGGATCCTTTATGTCCATGGTGTATGCCGTGGTTTTGATCAGTACTTTAGTGTCGACTCTTTCAAAGTCGATTTTTTTATGCATGGAGGTTTAACCAATGAGCAAGAAAACAATTTTTACAGGTTCCGCGATCGCGATCATCACGCCCATGAATCAGGACGGTTCGGTAAATTACCCTGAGTTCGACAGACTGATCGATTATCAGATCGAAAACGGAACGGATGCTATCGTAGTCTGCGGCACCACAGGTGAGGCATCGACCTTAAGCCATGAAGAACATGTTGAATGTATCAGATATGTGACAAAATATGTCAATAAGAGGGTTCCGGTCATTGCAGGAACGGGTTCGAACTGCACGGAGACCGCTATCTGGCTTTCACAGCAGGCCCAGGCAGCAGGCGCCGATGCGGTCCTTCTTGTAACACCTTATTACAACAAGGCCACCCAGAAGGGTCTGATCAAGCATTTCGGCGACACGGCCGCCGCTATCAATATTCCCGTCATACTTTACAATATTCCCGGACGTACGGGCGTGAACATGCTTCCCGAGACAGTGCTCTATCTGGCTGAACATTATGATAATATCGTTGCTATAAAAGATGCTACGGGCAATATCGGACAGACTGCGCAGATGGCATATCTGTGCGGCGACAAGATCGATATTTATTCGGGTGATGACAACATGATCTGCCCGATCCTCTCACTTGGCGGAAAGGGCGTTATCAGCGTACTTTCACATGTTGCACCCCGCGATACGCACCTGATCGTAAGCAAATTCCTTGAGGGCGATACCAAGGGAAGCCTGGAGCTTCAGCTTAAATATCTGCCTCTCATTTCGGATCTGTTCTGTGAGGTCAACCCTATCCCTGTCAAGACCGCATGCAGCCTGATGGGCTTTAATGCAGGTCCTTTGCGCTCACCTCTTACCGAAATGGAGCCTGAGCATGTTGAGAAACTTAAGGCAGAGATGGTAAAGGTCGGAATCCTGAAATAATGAATGTTGATCAGGGAAAAGCTCTGACAGAAAGGAAGAAACATATGACAAGGATCATACTGGGCGGATGTAACGGAAAAATGGGGCATACGGTCCGTTCGATCATAGATGAAAACAATGACATTGAAGTTGCAGCGGGAATAGATATCAGCGAAGGCGACGCCAAATTCCCTGTATTTACCGATGCTGCGGACTGTAATATTGAAGCGGATGCGATCATCGATTTTTCTTCACCTGCCGCACTTGACGGGATCCTGGCTCTTGCACTGGGAAAAGGCATCCCCGCGGTTCTGTGCGCTACCGGTTATACTGCGGAACAGCTCGCGAAGATAGAAGAAAGCTCGAAGAAGGTTGCGATCCTTCGTTCCGCAAATATGTCACTCGGCATCAATATCCTTGCAAAGCTTGTAACAGAGGCTGCTCAGATACTTGCCGACAGAGGATATGATATAGAGATCGTCGAAAGACATCATAACCAGAAGGTCGACGCACCTTCGGGAACCGCGCTTTTGCTTGCGGATGCGGCCAATGAAGCTCTCAACGGCGAATATGATTATGTATATGACCGCTCGGGAAGACGCGAGAAGCGTCCCAAGAAGGAGATCGGTATCTCGGCTGTCAGAGGCGGTTCGATCGTCGGCGACCATGAGGTGATCTTTGCGGGACTTGACGAAGTGATAGAACTGAAGCATTCGGCTTATTCCAAGGCGGTATTTGCCAAGGGAGCCGTAAATGCAGCCGTTTATCTTGCCGGAAAAGCTCCGGGCATGTATTCCATGAAGGATGTTATAGGATAAATACTATGGTTTTGTGCGGAAGTAATTCATATAATCAGAAATATTATCTGGATAAACGCTTTGAGAAGCTGCCCTCCAAGGTAAAGGAAGAACTTAAGATAATGTGTGTTCTCTTTACGGAGGAGGTCGGCGGGACTATCACATTTTCATACGATGAAGACGGCATGCTCGAGATAGAGACGGGCTGCGATGAAGGGGATCTGCTGTATGATGAGATAGGCGCCGGACTGCTTGTAAAAAAGCTGAGGACCGAAAGGCAGGAGTTTTTTGAGGCGCTTGAACTTTATTACAGGGTATTTATCCTGGGCGAAAAATTCGATGATTTTGCCGAAACAGACCAGTAAACGGGGAATTTGATTAATGAATGTTTTCAGAGGATCAAAACGGAAGATGATACTGATCATAGCTGCAGTGATTATGGTCATGGCTATCATCTTCTTTGTTTGGAAGGGGAAAAAAGCCGGTGAGCCCGCGGAGATCCAAAACAATGCCCAAAACGGAGCAGGAGGCGGTTTTTCGGAATACGGTATCGGCGGCGACAGGGAATATCCCGAAGGGATCATTGTTCTTGAACCGGGCGACGATTACAATGTAATGCTCTCGGACAGAGGCCTGCTTTCGTCGGAAGGCAGCCTAAGCGCAGTCGGAGGGGCTCTCAATCCGACTGAAGGCGCAGCCGCGGTAAGTGCCAAAGAAAGTGCTTCGACAACAACGGTGCTTGTATACTGCATAGGTTCCGATCTTGAATCCGAAAACGGATGCGCAACGGCTGATCTTCGTGAAATGATAGAGTCCGGCATCGGAAAGGCAAAGAATGTTAATCTGATAATACAGACCGGAGGGACAAAAACCTGGAAAAACAACGCTGTCTCTGCAGGAAGGCTCGAAAGGTTCAGGATACTGCGCGACGGAATGTACCTTCTTGAGGATGCGGAACAGAAAAGCATGGTCGATCCCGATACCCTCAGTGAGTTCATTTCATGGGGAGCCGATAAATTTCCCGCAGACAGGATGTGCATGATCATCTGGGGTCGTGGCGGAGGAGCTGTTTCAGGTATCGGCGGTGATGAGTTCCATGAAGGCAGTTTAAAGCTTACAGATATAGATGCGGCATTTACGAAAGCAGGGGTCCATTTTGATTTCGTAGGCTTCGATGCAAGCCTGATGGGAACCGTTGAGACTGCTTACATGCTCAGGTCTCATGCCGATAATATGATCGCTTCGCAGGAGGCGGAACCCGGGGGAGGCTGGTATTATACCGGATGGCTCAGGCTTCTTGCCGCAGATCCCGCGATCGGTACGGATATCCTGGCAAAACAGCTTGCCGACGATATGGTAAGATATTCCGCAACATGCGGACAGGCAGCGTCATTGTCCGCGGTGCGGCTTGACCGGATACAGGGTGTATATTCGCAGATTTGTTCATTCCTTGCCAATGTGAAAACAGCCGCAGCAGGCAGTGATTTTGCAAGGATAGCAAATGCACTGTCAGGCTCGGGAATATCTGGAGACGGTCTGTATGATCAGACCGATATTGTCGAATTTGCTCTCAATACAGG